>JANLJF010000163.1 GCA_029255605.1 Azovibrio restrictus | reverse complement strand
GAACCACAGCACGCCCAACGTGACCCGCGTTATAACCCAGCCCCGCGTGTAAAAGCGCAACATAGCCACATACAGGTATACGAACTAGCCCAGGTGAAGAAAAGATGCTATCGCACTGGCTAGACTCCCACCATTCTGAAGGGTGCGTATAATAAGAAACGTAAGGAAGAAAAAGCAGTAGTAATGTATCACGAAAATGATATGGGACACATAGAAGAACTGCTTCCTGCGTATATACAGCAGCTTAAGTAATAGTGCTATTATAGGTAAGGATAGAAATAGCATATAAGGCATGGCGTGAAAGAAATTGGCCCGTATGCTATTAACAAAATCAGCGTCTGATTTACGCGATACTTCTCTCGCAGCTGTGAGTTTCCTTCTAAAATAATGTTTTATCGCGCCATCCCTCTCTTTTTCAGGCAATGTGTTTTGAACGGAATCGTATTCAGCCACCGTTTCATATGGGAGAAAGTCTTTGTTGTTTCCTTTATCCAATATGGTATCTCCATTCACAATTACCAAAGTGCCACTATCTGTAACAATTGTAGGGATATTGCCGCTGTTGGCCGTATCAGAAAAACTATTGGTAAGTTCAGTGGTGCTTCTCGCCAGGTCCCTGAAGCTGGTATCCAGGTGTTTTGCCTTTTTTTCATCTATATGTACACTGCGAGGCACAAAGAAGCTCATCAATATCAGGAAGAATGCAGCTGAAATGAACAGGTACATCCTGATGGGGTTGATGTGGCTGGCACGACGCCCTTTAATATACTCTTCTGTAAGAAAACCGGGCTTGAAAAAAAGGTATTTCAGCGTAGTGAAGAACTTGCCATCAAAATGGGTAAGGTCTTCCAGGAAGTGTGCAGTAAGCTGCCAGAAGTTTTGTTTGGGCTCTACATTCTCCTGCCCGCACTTGTGGCAATACCTATCGTATAGCTGTGCCCCGCAGTTAAGGCAAACTTTTTCGGTACGTTCGTGAAAATGGGACATAAGAATAGGAATTTGCTGTTATCAATGCGCACCCATGGCAAAGAATGAGTTCACCAATAAGCTTAAAGTTATTATCAATACCACAATTACAATGGAAATTGATAAGATGCTAAATTTTAAAAAAGTTTTGAACCAATGCTGCTTATAAAAGCGCAACATGGCAATGTACAAATAAGCAAATAAGCCAAGTGGGATCACGATAGCAAGTATATCTTCTAATACCGGGATAGTGTAATATTTATTACTAAATAAAAACCCTATAAGAAAAAAGAAGAAAAGGACGCAGTAAAAATGCAAAGCAAATATTGCGTGTGACACGTAGTAATATTGGTTGCGGCGCCTTATGTACAAAAGGTGCAGGAAAAGCGCAAAAATGGGCAATGAGATAAAAGCTATTTTAGAGATGGAATGCATGAACTTATCCCAGCCCTTTTCGAAGAAGTTATAAGGGTCTTCATCATATGCGGCATACATAGCTGCAAGTTTTCGTTCTCCCCATCTATCAAACCAACCGCTTTTTGAACTGTCTGGCAGGGCGCGTTGCACAGAATCGTAATAACGTACCCCATGCCTGTATATGTCATCTACCAAAAGCACTTTAAAATTCTTTCCCTGTATGTTTTCTCCGCGTATCCCATATAGTGCACTATCCTTCATTGCAACACGCATTGAGTCTACAATGTGATACTCTAATGCATCATCGTGTCGGGTAATGTAGTGGCTTTCTGTGGTTATAGAGAACATCAAAATAAAGAATGCCGCCGATATAAAGAGGTACATACGTATCGGGTCGAGGTATTTCATGCGCCTGCCCTTTACATATTCCGATGATAAGAAGCCCGGCTTTAATATGAGTGGCTTCATCGTAGTAAAGAACTTACCATCGAAGTGGGTAATATCATTGAAAAAATGCGTTACCAGATGCCAAAGGCTCTGTTTGGGCTCCACATTTTCCTGCCCGCAATTTTTACAATAGCGACCATCTACTATGGCATCACAGTTTAGGCAGTTGTTTTCTTTTCTGAGTTTAGAGTGCGACACGCGGCGGTTTCTTTAAGGCTAAAGTACTCAAAGCACCTGTTTTTCAAAATGGTGCAAAGGGTATTAATACTATAATAATGCTATTTTTGCGGCGTATCAACGTATAACCATGTATGGACGACAGTCATGAACAGTTGCGCTATCCGATAGGCCGCTTTAATGCGCCGGATGAGCACCACCCCGAAATGCAACGCGAATGGATAGCCGCTATTGAAGCCCTCCCCAACTGGCTGGACCATTGTATAGAAAACCTCGACGAAGCACAACTGCAAACCCCTTACCGCCCCGGCGGCTGGAATAGCATACAAGTGATACACCACATAGCCGATAGCCATATGAATGCCTACATCAGGCTGAAGCTGGCACTAACGGAAGACAGCCCGGTAATAAAACCCTACGAAGAAAAGCTGTGGGCGGAACTGCCCGACGTGGATATTGTGCCCGTAAATGTTTCCATCACCCTGCTGCATGCCCTGCACCGCAGGTGGGGTACTACACTGCGCAATATGTCGCCCGAAGACTGGGAGCGCACGTATTATCATCCCGAACATGAAAGGTATGTACCTATGTGGGAGATGACCGACCTGTATGCATGGCATGGCCGCCACCATATGGAACAAATAAGGCAGCTGCGCCAGCGTAATAACTGGTAAAACTATTTGCCGGGATGGCGTTCGCTTTGTAGATTGCAGCAACTTTTAAAACCACCACATATGCAACAAGGCCTTTTACACCTGCACAATTTTCTGCGTTGGTTTGTATTGATATTCGCCATATGGACGATTTTTAAGACTTTTGGTGGTATGGGTAGCGGCCGCGCGTTTACTAAGGCTGATAAACGTCCTGCCATGTTCTTAATGATCACTTGCGATATACAACTGCTATTGGGCCTTGTATTGTATATGACAGGTGCATGGGGTATCAAGAATATACAGAACCAGGGCATGGGTGCTGTAATGAAAGATAGCGTGAGCCGCTTCTGGGCGGTAGAGCATATTGCCGGCATGCTGATAGCCGTGGTGCTGGTGCATATAGGCTATGCTGCTATCAAAAAGAATATAGCCGACAGCGCCAAGTTCAAAAAAGTATTCTGGTTTACACTGATAGCTCTATTAATAATCATCGCTACTATACCCTGGCCATTCCGCGAAATGATAGGCCGCCCATTGTTCCCGGGCATGCACTAACACATGAAACGCTTACTGCAACCTTTTTATACCATCCTGGTGCTATCCACATTTGTGGTGTGCCTGTTGGTGGCGTTGCCTGTCTTTCTGATTGCAGGTAGCTTTGATAAAGCTGCAGCCCGCAGGGCTATATGGTATGTAGTGCATTATTGGGCTAAAGGCTGGTTGTTTTTCATTGGCATGCCTATGCAGCGTTTGGGTAAAAGGCCCGATAAGCACCGCTACATTTACATCGCCAATCATATTTCCTACCTGGATACCGTGCTGATATATGCCGCAGTGCCCACCTATTTTCGCACACTGGCAAAAAAAGAAATGTCGCGCATACCGGTTTTCGGGTTTGTGTATAGGCAGGTGGCTATACTGGTAGATCGCAGCAGTAGTGAAAGCCGGGCCAAGAGCCTACGCCTGATGTGGCGGATGCTGAAACATGAGTGCAACATAGCCATCTTTCCTGAAGGTACTTTTAATGAAACCACCGCTCCGCTGAAGGATTTTTATGATGGTGCTTTCCGTTTGGCAATTAACACTCAAATGCCCATTCTGCCGATGGTTTTCCCTGATACCGTTCGTCGCTGGCACTATAGCGCCTGGTGGAAACTGTGGCCGGGGTGCAACCGCGTGATGTACCTCGCGCCCATATATGTTACGGGCATGACCATGGAAGACCTGCCAGCGCTAAAAGAAAAAGTACATGCTGCCATGGCAGCGGCGCTGCTAAAGTGCCGTAGTACATACCCATTATAAGCCGTAAAATGCGTACCTTTGCGCAAATTTTTTAAGATATATGGCATTGCAAGTGGGTATCGTGGGCTTGCCCAACGTAGGAAAATCAACTTTGTTCAACGCGGTAAGTAATAGCGCCAAAGCGCAGGCTTCCAATTACAGGTTCTGTACCATAGAGCCCAACGTAGGACAGGTAGATGTACCCGATGAAAGATTAGCAAAACTTGCAGAACTGGTTCAGCCGCAACGCACCATCCCTACGACTATAGAGTTTGTGGATATAGCCGGCCTGGTAAAAGGCGCCAGCAAAGGCGAGGGCCTGGGCAATAAATTCCTGGCAAACATCCGCGAGGTAGATGCTATTGTGCACGTCATCCGTTGCTTTGAAGATGAGAACATCCTGCGCGAAGAGGGTGCTATCAACCCTGTAAGCGACAAAGAAATAATAGATACAGAGCTGCAATTGAAAGACCTGGAAAGCGTAGAAAAGAAAATGCAGCGGTATGAAAAAATAGCTAAAAACGATCCTAAAGCAAAGCGGGTATTTGATGTGCTGACGAAATGCAAGGCGCATCTGGAGCAGGGTAAGAACATACGTGGCCTGCAACTGGAAGGTGAAGACCTGGAAGCAATAGCCGACCTGTTTCTGCTGACACAAAAACCGGTGCTGTATGTAGCCAATATTGATGAAGCTTCTATCCACACGGGGAATAAATATTCTGAAGCACTGGTAAAAACAGCTACGGAAGAAGGTGCTGAAGTGATTGTAATGAATAACTCTATCGAAGCGCAGATATCTGAAATGGAATCTGCTGAAGATAAAGAACTGTTCCTGGGTGAATACGGCCTTACAGAACCGGGCCTGAACCGCCTGATACGTGCGGCTTATAAACTGCTGAACCTGATCACCTACTTTACAGCAGGTGTGCAGGAGGTTCGCGCCTGGACCATCCACCGTGGGTGGAAAGCACCGCAGGCTGCCAGCGTGATCCATACAGATTTTGAGAAAGGCTTTATCAAAGCTGAAACGATTGCCTATAACGACTTTGTAACCTTTAAAAATGAGGCTGCCTGCCGCGAAAATGGCAAGCTGCGTATAGAAGGTAAAGAATACATAGTGCAGGATGGCGATGTACTGCACTTCAGGTTTAATGTATAATTACAGCTACTATTATAAATAAAGCCCGTTCATACGAACGGGCTTTATTATTTATGCTGGTTAAAGAACTATCCTTCAGCTACGCTATTTTCATATACCGGGTGGTTATGGCCATTGCGGCGTTCCTGTGCTTCTTTTGCAGCTTTTATAAAGGCTACAAACAAGGGATGCGGGTTTTCAACCGTGCTTTTATACTCCGGGTGAAACTGCACACCTACATAAAATGGGTGGTCCTGCACTTCTACTACTTCTACCAGTCCGGTTTTAGGATTTTTACCTACCGGTATCATGCCTGCTTTTTCGTAGGCATCCATGTATTCATTGTTAAACTCGTAACGGTGGCGGTGGCGCTCGTTGATATGCGTGGAACCGTAAATGGCAGCGGCACGTGAATCAGAACGCAGTTCGCACTCATAAGAACCCAAACGCATGGTACCACCCATTTGGGTAATATTTTTCTGCTCTTCCATCATGGCTATTACCGCATCGGTAGTATCGGGGTTCATTTCGGTAGAATGTGCCTTGCCCATTTTCAATACGTTGCGCGCAAATTCTACACACGCCATTTGCATACCCAGACATATACCAAAGAAAGGTATTTTGTTTTCGCGGGCATAGCGTATGGCATCTATCTTACCTTCTATACCACGGCTACCAAAACCGGGGGCTACCAATATGGCATCCAGGTTGTGCAGTTTTTCTACTGCATTTTCAGGTGTCAGGTATTCAGAATGTATGTTGCGCACTTCTACTTTGCACTCATTCATAGCACCTGCATGTATCAGTGCTTCCAGTATCGATTTATAAGCATCCTGCAGTTCTACATATTTACCTATCAGGCCGATGGTTACTTTCGATTTAGGATAACGCAGTTTGTTCAGGAATTCTTTCCACTTCGTCATGTCCGGGTCGTTACCCTTCGGCATGTTCAGCTTCTGCAGGCATATTTCATCCAGCCTTTCGCGCATCATTTCCAGCGGCACGCTGTAAATGGTATCGGCATCCATGGCTTCTATTACTGCATCCTGTGTCACGTTGCAGAACAAGGCTATTTTCCTTTTCAGGTCTTTATACAGCGGCTCTTCCGTACGGCAAACCAGCACATCGGGGTTCAGCCCGTGCTCGCTCATCATTTTTACAGAGTGCTGTGTAGGTTTTGTTTTTAGCTCTTTTGCTGCTTTCAGGTAAGGTATCAGGGTCAGGTGCACTACCAGTGCATTGTCATCACCCATTTCCCACTTTAGCTGACGAACTGCCTCTATATACGGCAGCGATTCAATATCGCCCACCGTGCCACCCAGCTCGGTGATAACGATGTCATATTTATTGTCTTTACCCAGCAGTGTGATACGGCGCTTTATTTCATCGGTAATATGAGGGATAACCTGCACGGTTTTGCCGAGGTATGCACCCTCACGTTCCTTATTAATAACGTATTGATATATGCGGCCAGTAGTTACGTTATTGGCCTGAGATGTAAATGTGTTCAGGTAGCGCTCGTAGTGCCCCAGGTCCAGGTCGGTTTCCGCGCCATCCTCCGTTACATAGCACTCGCCGTGCTCGTAAGGGTTTAATGTACCCGGGTCTACGTTGATATACGGGTCAAATTTCTGGATAGTGGTACGGAAGCCACGTGCCTGTAACAATTTCGCCAGCGATGCTGCAATAATTCCTTTTCCTAATGAAGACGTAACCCCTCCGGTTACAAAAATATACTTGGTCATAACGCTCCTGTTTTTTGCAGACCGGTAGCGCAGCTATAAATATTACAATAAAATCTGGGAAGTAGCTGTAGCGGTCGCACAAAGATAAAAACTAACCCAGCATTAAAAAAATATTCTACCTCATTTAGCTAACAATCTGTGTATAACTACCATTTCTGCAACAAATGGTTAATCAAAAATCCCCCTGTTCATTTAGTATTTTTTAACATTTATAATTTTCATATCCAGAACAATAGCAGCACATTTGTCACGTTAGTGTAATAAACCACTAATGCCCCCAATGCGCCACTTATCCACCCTCTTATTACTGGTGTGCTTATGCAGCGGAGCCATGGCCCAGTCCTACAGCATAAAAGGTACGGTAGCCGATACGCTCAATGATAACAAACTACCCAATGCCTGCATTACCGTGATGCGGGCGCGCGATTCGGTCATGGAATCGTTTACGCGCACTAAAGAGGACGGTAGTTTTTCTGTAAAAACCAAGGCAAAAGGTAAGTACCTTATTATGGCCACCTTTCCCGGCCTTGCCGATTATGTAGATATTATAGAAATAAAAGACGATGCCCCGTTTGATATGGGGCTGGTACCCATGGTATCAAAAACCCACCTGTTGCAGGAATTTGTCTTAACGCAGCAATATGCAGCCATCAAAGTGAAAGGCGATACCATAGAATACCTTGCTGATAGCTTTAAAACCCGCGATAATGCTACCGTAGAAGCCCTGCTGAAAAAATTGCCCGGCATACAGGTAGATAAAAACGGGCAGATAGTGGCCCAAGGGGAAAAGGTGCAGAAAGTGCTGGTAGATGGCGAAGAATTTTTTACCGATGACCCTGCCGTGGTTACCAAAAGCCTGCAGGCAAAAGCGGTAGATAAAGTGCAGGTATTTGATAAGAAAAGCGAACAGGCGGAATTTACAGGCATAGACGATGGTGAAAAAACACGTACCATCAACCTGCAACTGAAAGATGATAAGAAGAAGGGTTACTTCGGTAAAATAATAGCAGGTGGCGGTACGGGCGACCAGCAATCTTTTTTCGAGAACCAGGCCATGTTCAATGCCTTTAAAGGCAAGCGTAAGTTATCGGCATTCGGTATAATGGCCAATACAGGTAAAGTAGGTTTAGGCTGGGAAGACCGTGACAAGTTTGGTGGTGGCGGTGGTGGTGTTACCGAAGTGACAGATGATGGTGGCATAATGACTTACTATAATAGTGATGATGATGATTTTGAAAGTTGGAGCGGTACTTATAACGGGCAGGGTTTGCCAAGGGCATGGACTGGAGGGCTCCACTATTCCAACAAATGGAAGCAAGACAAACATCACCTGGGCGGCAACTATCGCTATGGTAAACAGGATATAGAAACAACAACCAATACACTTACAGAATATTCATTGCCCAATGATAAAAAGAACTTTAACAGCCAGACCAAGGATGTATACAGTGTAGGTCAGCGTCACCGTGGCGATGGGTTGTATGAATGGAAAATGGATTCTACATCTACCCTGAAGGTGACAGCTAATGCCGGTTATTCTAATACTAAGTCTACATCTGTTTATAATGCAGATAACCGTAATGAGCTGGATTCATTGCTAAGCACCAACGATCGTCGTGTTACCAGCGATGCAACAACTAAGAGTATAAATTCGACACTAGATTGGCGCAAGAAATTCAAGAAGAAAGGAAGGACGATATCTGTAAATATTTCTGAAAACTATAGGGAAACCATGAGTGATGGATTGCTGCTATCGACTAACATTTTATATGAGCGTGACAGTAATACGGGTAGCCTGCTATCAACAAAACGGGATGAAACCGACCAGCAGAAACAGAATGAGAACACTACCTTATCGTTAAGTTCACGCTTGTCTTATACCGAGCCGCTATCTAAAGTGACTTTCCTGGAAGTGAACTACGCTTTTAAAGTAGATAACAACAGCGCCAAGCGCGAAACGTACAATAAAAAGAATCCATTGGGTGATGTGTATGATACACTGGATAGCACTTTTAGTAATAACTATGCTTTTAATATCATGACGCATACGGGCGGTAGCAACCTGCGTTTCATGTTTAAGAAAATAAACTTTTCTTTCGGCGGTTCCGTATCCAATGCAGCTTTTCAACAGAAAGACCAGATGCAGGATACTTCCTATAATTATAATTTTACCAACTTCTTTCCGAAAGCGAATTTCCAATATAGCATCAGCAAGCAAAGCCGTATCCGTTTCGATTATAATGGTAGCACACGCCAGCCTACTATAGAGCAAATACAACCATTGCGCAATAACCTGGACCCGTTGAATATTGCCATCGGCAATGCAGCGCTGACACAGGAATTCAGACATAATCTGCGCCTGTCATTTAATGACTACAAGATGCTGACGAACCGTTATATATGGGCAAGTGTAAGCATGAACCTGATAGATAATGCTATCAGCCGTTCTGAAAATATAGATGCCATCGGCCGCCGAACATATCAGTATATTAATGTGGATGGCAACTATAGCGGATGGGGCTACATCAGCTACGGTACTAAGATAAAAGCACTAAACCTGCATACGGGTATACATGCCAATGTAAACGTTAACCACATCAATAACATCGTAAATGGCCGCAAGAATATAAGTGATAACAATACTTATACTCTAGGGTTAGACTTTAGTTATGATTCAGAAAACGAGAAGTTTTCTATCAGTTACGATCCTTCGATATCGTATAACGATAACAAATCGACCATCAATACACAGACTACCAGTTTCTGGACAACAGAGCAAGAGCTGGAGATGTCTTACGAATTGCCCTGGAAGTTTGAAGTGGGTACCGATATCAACTGGTATATCCGGGAGCAAACTTCCGTTTTCGACAGGAACAATAATGTGTTTAAATGGAATGCTTATGTGAGTAAGAAATTCCTGAAGAACGACCAGTTGGAACTGCGCATGTCGATGTTCGACATCCTGAACCAAAACTTAGGTTTTTATCGCTATGCGCAAAACAACTACGTAACGGAGGATAACTATAATACCATACGCCGTTATGGCTTATTGAGCCTTACCTGGAATTTTACTAAATCGGCTGCCGGTGTACCACAACAGGAGTCTAACATTATCATAACCCCATAACAAACCCGGAATGAAACATATACTGATAACAATAGGCATAATATTACTAACCATATCGGCTAATGCCCAATACACAGTACAGGGTAAGATAGAATATGAAAAGAAAGTGAACCTGCAGCGTATAATGGATGACCTCGATGAAGAGCAGAAAGAATGGATGGAACGGTTCCGTTCGCAGTTACCCAAGTTTACGACCACCTATTTCGACCTGTATTTCAATACTTCTAAATCATTATACAAGCCTGGTCGTGAAGTGGAAGGCAATACCAAGCTATGGTTTGCGCAATCGCCCGCCAGTGAAAATATTGTGCTTACCGATTTTAAAACAGAACGTGTAAAAGCCAATAAACAGGTATTTGAACAGAAGTTCGTAGTTGAAGATTCTATGCGGCAGATAGAATGGAAAATATCTGACGAGATACGTACCATAGCTAATTATAAATGTCGAAAGGCTGTCGGCAAGATACTCGACTCTGTTTATGTAGTAGCCTTTTATACCGAAGATATTATGGTGAGTGGCGGCCCTGAAATGTTTTCAGGATTGCCCGGTATGATATTGCAAATAGCCATTCCCCGCCTGAATACTACCTGGATAGCTACTAAAATAGATGTGGTTGCGCCAAAGGAAAGTGATTTTGCTATCAGCGCCAAAGGCAAGAAGGTAAACCAGAAGGAGCTGTATGATAACCTGAGGGAAAGCCTAAAGGACTGGAAGAAGTATGCTGATAAAAATATCTGGTGGTCTATGTTATAACCGTCATTCAACCTGTAAAACGCCCTTCGTACGAAGGGCGTTTTTATTATATCAATAATCCGCATTAACTTCAATACGATGTTGATGCGGTTGTTATGTATTGTTTGCCTGCTGGGTTGTAGCCATTGCTTTGGGCAGCAGCCTAAATGTGCCTACAGTTTGCTGCAGGCATCCCTGAAAGGTAGGGATACAGTAGCAACGCCTCCTATCCATACCGGCAGTAAAGTAACAGCAGATGAAAGTACCGCATATCGCATACCCGTGGTATTTCATATCGTATTGAACAGTACGCAGATGTCTGTACTGGGTACTACTGAAAACATCCGGTCTTATATAGCTGCACAACTGGAAGTTATAAACCGGGATTTCAATGCACAGAATAGCGATAGCACCGGCATCCCTGCCGTTTTTAAGCCGTTGCATGGCAATGCCAAAGTGCGGTTTGAACTGGCGCATACAGCGCCTGATGGTAGCGCCAGCGAGGGCTATAACACATACATCACCACAAAACAGGGTTTCGATTTTGAGAATGATATAACGAACAGCGTCGGTTTCAGTGATTCCAAATACAGTAATACGGGCGGCATAGATGCATGGGACCCTACTACCTACCTGAATGTATGGGTGATAAATCCGCTTGATAATGGCAAAACCAACACATTGCTGGGGCTAACAATACCGCCTTCATTTGTGGCCCGTTATAATATACTTTATGTGGAGCAGGGCATCACCTTGAATTATCTTACCTGGAAAGGTATGGGTGTGCCACGTTACCGTACGCTGACACATGAACTGGGCCACTATTTTGAGTTGCGGCATATATGGGGGGATGATGATGGTAAATGTGAAAATGCCGGGGGCAATGACGATGGTATAGATGACACCCCCCCACAAGCCAAAGAAACATATGGCTGTCCCCGTTTTCCTAAATATGATGCCTGCTCACCTGCGGGTCCGGGTATCATGTTCATGAACTATATGGACTATACAGACGATGCCTGCCAGCTTATGTTTACCAAAGAACAGGTATCGCTGATGCGCAGGCAGCTGCAAGTGTATGGCAATTCCTATTCTTTAACGCGCCACCCGCAAGTTTTGGATTATCCTGCTTCAACTACTATCAGTTATACAGTGTCTCCCAACCCTGCCAATAAATTTATAAACATCAGTTTTGCCCAAACCTCCGCGGGCCTGCAAAGCATTCGCTTATTCAATGCCATGGGGCAGCAGGTATATGAAAAAAAGATAGAAATGCAGCAGGGGTTTTATAGTATTGATGCCACCGTATTCATGAAGGGCTTAT
>JANLJF010000162.1 GCA_029255605.1 Azovibrio restrictus | reverse complement strand
GGCGTGGCTATGTCTTTTACCGATGCAACAGGTAAAGTGCATACGCTGGAGCTGTTGCGCAATATCCCTACCGCATTCATGCCGAACTTTGGTTTTATCAGTAATGGTAAACACGTGCAGAGCTACGAGGCAGATGCTATACATTACCAGGGCGCACTTAAGGGTGAGGAACAGTCTTTCGCTACTATGAGCATCTTTGGTGATGGGACCGTAATGATATTGTTTGCTAATAGCGATGGCAATTTTGTAGTAGGTAAGATGGAAGACGGGACCGGCAACTATGTATTGTATAATGATAAAGACATGGTAAGCCGCCCTGATATGCCATGCGGAGTATCGGAGAAGGACTATCCTAATAATCATAAAGCGCTAGGTAAAGGAGCGCAAAAAACTACCAATGTAAATATGTGCCGTAAGGTTAGTTTATATTGGGAGTCAGATTATCAATTTTTTGTTGCCAAAGGTGGCACAGTTACAGCAGCTCAAAATTATTTATCAGCACTGTTTAACCAGGTGCAGGCTATGTATAAGAATGAGAATATCTCCATTGAGTTGAAATCTGTATATGTATGGGTGACAGATGATGCATATCCTAATGCTACTTCTACCGATGGCTTATACACCTTCAGAGCATACTGGAACGGGCTGAACAATAGCTACGACGGAGACCTGGCACACCTTATAACTATGGATAACAGCAGCAATGGTGGTGTAGCATATGTGGGTGTACTGGATGCTTCAGCAAGGGATTTCTCTTATGCATATAGCGAGATCAGCGGCACCTATGCCAATATTCCTACCTTCTCTTGGGATGTGGAAGTTGTAACCCATGAAATGGGCCATAACCTGGGCTCAAGGCATACACAATGGTGTGGCTGGGCTACGGGTCCATCGGGTAGCTGTGGCTCTATAGATAACTGTGTAACACAAGAGGTAACCAACACTTGCAACCCGTGCACCTACAAGCAATATGATAATGCATTGCCCACCACAAGCTGGAGAGGAACCGTTATGAGTTATTGTCATCTCGTTTCGCGCGGCATCAACCTGGCGAACGGCTTTGGCCCACTGCCAGGCGACCTGATACGTACCAATGTTTCAACAACACCTAACCTGAAAAGCGTATTGGATGTAATGCTTACACCCACTACTATTTGTGCAGGCAGCAGCGGCGCTATTACACTTACATTTAAGACAGATACGATAGGCAGCAAACATTTTGGTGTAGCACCTTATACCTATACATGGTCTAATGGTGGCAATACCCAAAGTATCGGTGCTTTGTCTGTACCCGGCTCTTATAATGTTACGGTTACTGATTCTAACGGATGCGCAGAAACTTTTTTTACCAAACTGGCAAAGTATCCTACTCCGGGGCAGGGACGAGATATCCTCCATTCAATGCCTATTTGCTGCAACGACCCGGTAACTATGAATATATCTGCCACTGTGCCTGCAGAGCTTTCAAGCTGCCAGACAGTGGCCTGGGTACGTACCAGCACTGCAGTAACTACATATAATGATGCTAAAACAGCCATTGCCGCCGCAAACCCTGCGGATATCATGTATAGTACCAATAGCAGCAGCGTAAATAATATTACGCCTGCCACACTTACCATTAGTTCCCCCGTTCCTTGCAGTGGTTTACAAACCGTGTATTATACACCATTTGTAAGTCGTAAAACAAGGGTGTTCAACACCGTTACTACAACTGCAACAGCATCCGGTTCCACTAACATGGTAAGCTTTAACGGCACCGAACAAGTGGGTAATTATGTAGAGTTGAATGACCAGTTGTCATCTATCGTATCATGCGATACCGTTGATACGGCTGTTACACAGAACATCGGAGTGACCATTTCATCCTATACCGGCAGAAGCAGCCAGTTAACCCTGATCGTGCAGAACTTTGATGGAACTGTATTGTATCGCGCTTCCGGATTGGCTGGGAATGGCACGTATAACATTCCTATTAAGGGATACACACCATTGCAGTACCTGAGAGTAAGTGCCTTTGATTATAACTGTCAAGGCACAGATATGTCGACAAACTGTACTCCATCTGACCTTAGCATCAGTGCTACAAGGACTGTTACATATGGTGCTATTGCAGCACCCTTACTGGAGCCGGCATGTGCGGTTGGTAAATCGGTGATGATAAGCTTTGCGCCAAACAACTGTACACCGCTAAGCGTGGGCCAGTCGGCATTACCTATCAGCACACTGGATATTTATCCCAACCCTGCTACGCAAAGCGCGACACTGGCATTCTATGCGCAGAATAGTGGTAAAGCAGTGCTGAAAATGACTGATGTAACAGGTAAAGTGATAAACAGCCGCAACATTGAATATGCTTCAGGCCGCAACGCCATATCGGTAGACCTGCAAGATGTAGCCAAAGGTGTTTATTTCGTGATGCTGGATGCAGAAGGTGAGAATAGCAAAACCACTAAGCTGATAGTGCAATAACATACACATAACCTGATCTTATAAAAACCGCTCTCCTAAGGAGCGGTTTTTAATTATATAAAAAGTTAGAAATAAACACCTTAGTAATAAAAATTATATTGAATTTATGTGTAATGGGATCCTGCCGTGTAAGCTGAAAACAAATGAAACCTTCTTTGAGATTTTGACATAGTTATCGTACTTTTGCGCCCAGTTTATCATTTGATTTTCTATATTTTTTAATATATGTCGGGACAGCTTAAAGAGGTTCGCAACCGTATCAAGTCAGTAACATCTACCCAGCAGATAACGAAAGCCATGAAAATGGTGAGTGCTGCCAAGCTGCGCCGTGCGCAGGATGCGATATTGCAAATGCGCCCCTATGCGCAGAAACTGCAGGAAATGCTGAGCAACATCGCCAGCAACGCATCGGCAGACATGGAAATGCCATTGGCCGAGGAGCGTGCTGCTGAGCGCATACTGCTGATACCCATCACCAGCGACCGTGGCTTATGCGGTGCCTACAATTCAAACGTAATAAAAGCTACCCGTCAGCTGATAGCTGATAAATATGCTACACAATTTGCCAAAGGAAACGTAACCATACTGCCAATAGGTAAAAAAGGTTATGAATTCTTTGTGCGCAATAATTTTAATGTAGTTCACGATTTCTGGACCATCTTCTCCAACCTGACATTTGATAATGTTCGTAGTGCTGCGGTATATGCCCAAAAAGCATTTTTGAATAAAGAATATGATAGGGTAGAGCTGGTTTATAGCCAATTTAAAAATGCAGCTACACAACGTTTTGTAAACGAACAGTACCTGCCGATACCTAAGGTGGAAAACCAGGAAAACAATAAGAAGGCCGACTTTATATACGAGCCATCTAAAGAAATACTGGTGCAGGAGCTGATGCCTAAGATACTGAACACGCAGGTGTATAAAGCTGTGCTGGATGCCAACGCGTCTGAACACGGTGCGCGTATGACGGCGATGGACAAAGCGAGCGAGAATGCGAATGAAATGCTGCGCTCACTGAAAATAAGCTATAACCGTGCGCGTCAGGCAGCGATTACAACCGAACTTACAGAGATAGTAAGTGGTGCAGCCGCATTGCAAGGATAATAAAGTAACGGAGAACACACATATTATGAACCGCTGCAGCATAGTTTGCAGCGGTTTTCTTATTTTTATTTCAAACTGTTTATAAAATGCGCAGAGGTTTACTTCTTTTCTCGTTTATGGTAAGTGCTATGGCCGTTATGGCGCAGCATGCCAGGGTAACAAAGCATGCGGCAACCCTTGCCGGTACCAGCATCGCCAGGGATGTGGAAGATAAGTATAATGCACAGGTGATAAACCTGGAAGCACCCAATCCTGATGCGAATATTGAAAAGAAACGCCTGAGGCAGATAAAAGAGCAGTCGGCCAGGTATTTTCCTCATAAAAAGCAAAATGCAGCCTATAAAACCACGGCGATACCCGGCCCTATAGTAGAAAAAGGCTTTGTAGCAGATTCTTTTCCCGGCATACCCCCCGATAATGATATGGCCATATCTAAAGACGGTAAAGCTGTTTCTGTAGTTAATTCTTCGATAGCTGTGCTGAATGGATCGACAGGACAAATGACCTATAAGCGCGGATTGAAGACATTTTCAACCGCAGCAGGGCTGAATACATTTAACGATTACCGTTATGACCCTAAAGTGATGTATGATCCTGAGGCAGACAAGTTTATAGTTGTAATGCTCAACTCTACTGATGGTTTGAATTATATAGTTTTGGGTTTCTCAGAAACTAACGACCCAAAGGGTAAGTGGTACTTCTATAAATTTTATGGCAATTATAACAATGATACTACATGGTTTGACTACCCGGCCATTGCCATGACGAAAGACGAATTTTTCCTGACAGGGAATAAGATACGCTACAATACCAGCTGGCAGGCAGGTTTTAAGGAAACCGTCATTTACCAGATAAACAAGCAAAGCGGGTACAGCGGTGCTGCCAGCCTGAATTACCAGATATGGGATAATATTACCTATAAAGGAGTAGCCATCCGTAACCTGTACCCGGTAAAAACCGGTTCGGCATTACAAGGACCGGCACAATACTTCCTCTCTAACCGCAACTTTGATATCCAGAATGATACCATTTTCCTGGTGAAGCTGCCGGACGTAATAGGCAGCGGTAATAACAACCTGGATATACAGGTGCTGAAATCGCCCATATCGTATGGCGTGCCGCCGAATGGGCGCCAGGTAGATACGTTTGAACTGGCCACCAATGATGGCCGTATATTAGGTGCTTTTGCAGAGGGTGACGAGATACAGTTTGTAAGCACATCGGTATATACCAGTACAGGTTCAGCAGGTGTATATCATGCCAGGATAGATAACTATAAGACAACACCAACTATAGCACATGCTTCCATCTTTGCCATAGATACGCTGGACTTCGGTTATCCCAACCTTTCATTCTCCGGTAATTCCAGGGAAGTCAGCAAGTCCATCATCAGCTTTAACTATACCGGTCCGAATACCTATGCAGGTATAGGAGCTATCTCTTTCAATGGCACAGAATATTCCCCATTGGTGAAAGTAAAAGAAGGAGACACTACAGTAGGTGTGCCATCTATAGGCAAAGTGCAACGCTGGGGCGACTATATGGGCAGTCAGCAAGACTGGAGTGAATATGGCTTTGTATGGGTGGAAGGCATTTATGGAAGAAAAGGGCATAATTATGGCAACTGGATGGCCAAGCTGAACTCATTAAATGTAAAAGAAAATAATCCTGTTATTGAACTGCCACAAGTATACCCAAACCCTGCTATGCAATATATACAGCTCGATTTTGAGATACCCGAGGCACAGGTGGTCAATTATGTAATATATGATGTGCAGGGTAAGGTGGTAGACAGAATATTGAGCCAGCGCACAAAGAAAGGCAGAAACCGCATACAGTTTGATATTGCCAGCTTGCCTGCTGGTAATTATATATTGAAAGCTACGGGCGATGCAGGTGCTACCGTAACACGCAGCTTTGTAAAACAATAATGCCACAGAGTGCTGACAGCGCATTAACTTTGAGCCTGCCATGATGCAATTGTTTTTCAATATGTCGCTGGCCTTCAGGGCTATTCGTACCAATAAACTGCGTACGGGGCTTACTGTGGCCATTATAGGGCTGGGTATTATGGCGCTGGTAGGCATACTTACCGCTACAGAAGTAATAAAGGCAACGGTATACAACAGCCTTGGCAGCCTGGGCGCAAATTCTTTCCAGGTAACGAGTGATGTAGTAAAGAAAAAGAGAAGAGGGGGTAGGGGTGTTAACATCAATGAAGGAAAGAATATTAAATACGAAGAAGCGAAAGCTTTTAAAGAACGATATCAATTCCCGGGTTCTACGGTTGGTATTTCGATGTCGGGCAGTAGTATGGCAACTGTACGTAATGGTAGTAAAAAGACCAATCCGAACATCACAGTGATGAGTGTAGATGAGGCCTATCTAAAAATATCTGATACTAAGTTGGAAGCAGGCCGCAATTTTTCTAACTACGAACAGCAGTTTGGTAGCTATGTATGCATATTGGGGTATGGTATAGCCACGAAGCTTTTTGGTGCCAATCTTAAGAATGCTTTGAATGAAGTAGTATCGATAGGCGACATTAAATACCGGGTAGTGGGTGTGGCTGAATCGAAGGGAGGCAGCATGATCATGAATACTGATAACATGGTGCAAATACCCCTGAATAACGGCCGCGCTGTATATGGTAATGCAGAGCGTTATATCATCAGTGTAATGATAGCAGATATCAACCGGAAAGATATAGCTGCACAGGAAGCTGAAGGCCTGTTGCGTGTGATAAGAAAGGTGCCCATAGGTGTAGACAATGATTTTACAATAGAGCAGAACGATACTCTTGTTGAGAATGTAATGGAAAGCATAAAGTTTGTAAGTCTTGCAGCGGTTGTAATAGGAGTAGTAACATTGCTGGGGTCAGTAATAGGGCTTATGAACATTATGCTGGTATCTGTTGCTGAACGCACGCGCGAAATAGGTGTGAGTAAAGCCTTGGGAGCCCGCTCATCCACAATTAAGCAGCAGTTTCTAACAGAAGCTATCATGATAAGCCTTATTGGAGGTGTGATAGGCGTAATTCTGGGTATGCTGGCAGGCAATGTTGTGGCACTATTTTCTGATACCGCTTTTATTGTGCCCTGGCTGTGGATAGGCGTAGGGGTAAGCTTGTGCGCTGTAGTAGGCATTATATCAGGTATTTACCCGGCCATAAAAGCATCGAAGCTAGACCCGATAGAGGCATTGCGTTATGAATAAAAGAGCAGTATATGAAAGTATTGACGGGACTGGTATATAAATCGACGGGCAGTTGGTATATCGTATATGACGAAGAGGGAAAGCAATGGAACGCCCGGATAAAAGGCAAGCTGAAAATAGATAAAGATATATCATCGACCAACCCCATAGCTGTAGGTGACAAGGTGCTGTTTGAAGAAGAAGCGGAAGATGGGAATATTGGTACGATAAAAGACATAGCAGAGCGCAGGAATTACATAGTGCGCGTATCGCCGCATAATAAGAACCAGAAGCACATAGTAGCGGCCAACCTGGATGCCGCATTGGTAATGGCTACTATTGCAGAGCCCCGTACATCGCAGGGGTTTATCGACCGTTTTCTGATAACGGGAGAAGCATATCATATTCCTTGTATAATTGTTGTCAATAAAATAGACCTGCTGAAAGAAAAGCACAGGGAACAATTAGCACACTGGAAGGAAATGTATGAAGGGGCGGGTTATGAAGTATACCCTATATCGGCCACGCACCCCGAAACCGTAGCGGCTTTGGCAGAGCGGCTGAAGGGTATCACAACGCTCTTTAGCGGTCATTCAGGCGTAGGGAAAAGCACACTTATCAATCAGTTGATACCGGGCAAAGAACTGCGCACACAGGAAGTATCAGGCTATAGTGGTAAGGGCCAGCATACTACCACCTTTGCCGAAATGTTTGACATGCCCGGTGGCGGAAAAATTATAGATACACCGGGTGTAAAAGAGTTTGGCTTGATAAACATAGAAAAGGAAGAGCTATCTCAATACTTCCCTGAAATGAGGGCTGTGATGCAGCACTGCAAGTTCAATAACTGCCTGCACATAAATGAGCCGGATTGTGCGGTGAAAGCGGCAGTGCGCGAAGGTGTGATGGCAGAAGACCGGTATGTAAGCTATGTAATGATACTGGATACAATAGAAAAGAAGTGGTAAAACAATAGGTATGATCATATATAATGTAACTGTAAAAATAGATGCAGAAGCTGCCGATGAATGGGTGAAGTGGATGAAGGAAGAGCATATGCCTGAACTGATGAACACGGGGCTGTTTACTGACAGCCGGCTCTGCCGACTGCTGGAGCAGGACGAAACAGAAGGGCGTACCTATACGGCGCAATACTTTTGCAATACGATAGAAGACTACAACAGCTATATAGATAACCATGCGCAACACATGAGGGATAAAGGATTTACCCGTTTTGGCAATCGTTTCATGGCCTTCAGGACAGTAATGGAAGTGGAATAAGCCAAAATAAGGGAAAATCGGCTAAAAGCCTGTAAAGACGGGCTTCCTCATATAGCAAAATCCTTGCCAATATATGGAGTTGCAAGCCAGTAAAGGCTTTGCGAGGGGTGGTTTCAGCCTTTCTGCAAGTATAAATGTGAATAAACTGTGGAAAGTAGCTACTGGCAAGGGTTTGGGAGTATGAAATTTTTTTTCGGGATATTTGGAAGTGTACTAAAGGTGAGTATATTTGCCTATCCTCAAAGAAATTAATTATCTCACAACTAAACACAAACAAGAAAGCTATGAACAAAGCTGAATTGATTGACAAATTAGCCAAAGATGCTGGCATCACTAAAACACAAGCTAACGACGCTCTGGATTCTTTCACAAACGCCGTAGTAGCTTCACTGAAAAAAGGTGACCGCGTAACTCTGGTTGGCTTCGGTACTTTTTCTGTTTCTGAGCGTTCTGCACGTAATGGCCGCAACCCTCAAACAGGTGAAGTGATCAAAATCAAAGCTCGCAAAGTGCCTAAGTTCAAGGCTGGTAAAGAATTCTCTACTAAAATAGCTGGTGGTAAAAAATAACTACCCCATCTTTTCAAGAGAGTAAAAGCAGGAAAATATTAAAAGTTTCCTGCTTTTTTTTATTTTTGCACTCTAAAATTTTATGTCATGGGTAGAGGCGATAAACGCACTAAACGCGGTAAAATATCAATGGGCAGCTTCGGTAAAATCCGTCCTGCTAAGATCGCGAAAAAAGCAGCTGTTAAAACTGAAAAGAAAGCATAATAGCTGTTACACATTATTCAATGCCCCGCTGAGCCGGGGTATTGTTGTTTTAGGCCTTTTTGTAAACAATGTGTTATTGAGTACCGGCGCGGTATTGATTATCTCACAATTCCTATAAGTTTGCGCAGCTAAAATAAAATTATGGCTCCTTTTCATACTAAAGACATTGGCAATAGCAGCTTCCTGGTAACAGGTGGTGCGGGTTTCATCGGTTCGCATATAGTGGAGTACCTGTTAAAACATGGTGCGGGTAAAGTGCGCGTGCTGGATAACTTGTCTACCGGTTTTCAAAAGAACCTGGACCTGTTTAAAGGCTATGAAAACTTTGAGTTTATAGAAGGAGATATCAGGGATTATGCTACCTGCCAGAAGGCTTGCGAGGGTATCGATTATGTATCGCACCAGGCGGCGCTGGGTTCTGTACCACGCTCGGTAAAAGACCCGGTAACCAGTAATGAAGTGAATGTGAGTGGCTTTGTGAATGTGATAACAGCGGCTAAGAACAGCGGTGTAAAAACCTTTGTGTATGCGTCTTCATCTTCTATATATGGCGATGAGCCAAACCTGCCAAAGGTAGAAGAACGTGTAGGCAACCCGCTTTCTCCCTACGCGGTTACCAAGAAAACCAATGAACTATATGCCAATGTGTTTCATGAGCTATATAACATGAACGTAGTTGGGCTAAGATATTTCAACGTATTCGGCCAAAGGCAAGACCCCGATGGCCCGTATGCTGCGGTAATACCATTGTTTGTAAGTGGTATCATCAACCAGACCCCGGTATATATAAATGGTGATGGTGAACAAACCCGTGATTTTACGTTTGTAGATAATGCTGTGCAGGCCAATGTACGTGGTATGCTTACCGATAACGGTGCTGCATTTGGTGAAGCATATAATGTAGCTGTAGGTGAGAACTTCTCTGTAAACTTTCTGTACAATGCCATCCGCGAAATGCTGGGTTTGCAGCATGAAGCTACTTACCGCGAACCGCGCGAGGGTGATATCCGCAATTCATTGGCCGATATCAGCAAGGCGAAAAACCTGCTGGGCTATGCGCCTACACAGCGCTTTATGGAAGGCCTGAAACAAACAGTAACCTTCTTTAAAGAAATGTATAGCTAAGGCTAAATGCTATCATCTAGATTAGTAGGTAATGGACGACTGAATCTATTGCGGTAATCAACGCCTTTCTGGTCGAGCAGCTTGTAGTAGTAGGCACTCATATCATGTACCAATCGCTGGTAAGAAAATTTACTCTGCACAAAGTTGCGGCCCTGTGCACCGAAGTAAGCCCGCTGTTCTGCATTGTTGATGAGTTTCAATAGTGCAGCAGCAAACAGGTCGGCTTCATTGGGTTCTGTAATATAGCCGCAGAGGTTATCTGTCACTACATCGGCTACACCACCCACATTCGTAGATACTACAGGGCGGGCAGCGGCCTGCGCTTCAATAAGCGATACAGGTGTGCCTTCATTGTGAGAGGTAAGCGCTACTATATCCAGTCCCGCTAATACTACATCCATATCCGTTTGCCAGGAAGTGCATATGGCCGTAGCATCGCGTTTGTCTTCAGGATAATATGCATAATCGATACCGGCCGCTTTAAACGCTGCTTCCATTTGCGGGCGCATATCACCATCGCCTATTACTACAAACTTCACCCGTTGTGTAGTTTGTGCCAATACCTTTTGTGCAGCAGCAACAAACAAGCTGTGATTTTTTACGGGTACTACACGTCCTATGATGCCGATGGCTATCTCATCATCGTGCAGGTAATACTTACGCCTGAATTCTGCACGTTTGGCATCCTGGTATTGCTGAAACTTGTCCAGGTCGAGCCCCAGGGGGATGATCTGCATTTTTTCAGGCGGGCATATTTTGTAGATATTGGTAAGCTCGTTTTTCTGTAGCTCACTAATGGCGATGATGCCGGTAGAACGTTTGGCGAGGTAGCGTTCAATATTGATAAACGTATTAGTTTTCCATTTGCTGAAATAGCTATGGAAGACATGGCCGTGAAAGGTGTGTACAATAACGGGTACCTTGCAGGCATCGGCAGCCAGCCTGCCCAGCAACCCTGATTTGGCAGCATGGGTGTGCACTATATCGGGGCGGAATTTTTCTATCAGCCGCTTTATTTTCCTGTAGGCAATACCATCGTTCACAGGGCTTATTTGCCGCACCATTTCAGGTACAACTACAGGCGAAAGCCCAAGGTTGGCAGTCAGGTGGTCTGCATCCTGCTCGTGGTCGTCCTTGCCGCCTATTACCAGCATGGTTTCAAATTCAGGAGCCATGTATTTGGTAAGGTAAGTAGCATTGATGGCAGGGCCGCCTATTATCAACCTATTGAGTATGCGTAGAACACGGGGCATGGTAGCAGAATAACAGCGTTAAAATTACAACAGTATTATTATTGATTGAAGTATTTCTTCCACCAGTGCTGGAACACAATAAGCGCCCATATGGTAGCGTGGCTATCTTCAGGGCTGCTACTATGCAGTTTACGTTTCAGGTTTTCTATAGCCGGTACATCAAATATGCCCTGCTGCGCTACAAATTGTTTGGATAACAAGTCATCATTTATCATGCCCCATAGCTCTTTCCTGAACCAATCGAGCAGTGGTATTTCAAAGCCGTGCTTTGGCCTGTTATATATTTCTTCGGGCAGTATAGGGCGGAAGGCATCCTGCACTATCTTCTTTTTCATGTTGGCATCTACCTTATACTCCACAGGTAATGAAAAAGCAAAGTCTACCACTTTATGGTCAAGGAAGGGGCTGCGTACCTCCAGGCTATTGGCCATGCTCATCATGTCTACCTTCACCAGCATATCACTTACCAGTACCAGGTTCATATCAGTAAGTAGTACTTCATTGAAGTCATTGCCCAGATGCTGCAGAATGTCTGCCCGTTCTTTCTGCATCAGGTTGGTATTTACCTGTTGCAGAGAAGCCGCTGTTAGTAGTTTGTTGACCTGCGATGGTGTATTGAAGGATGCCCAGCGCCAGTATCTGTCTTTTACAGAAAGATTGGCACCCTCTGCAAAGCGGTGCAGTTGGCGGAAGAGGTTCGTTATTTTATTATTACGGCTACGTGGCAGGCTTTGCCATAAAGGCAACCCGGCCTTTACCATATTATTCACCAGCGATGGCTGTCGCATCTTCCATTCTGCCGCATGCTTGTTGTATCCTCCAAACACTTCATCACCCCCATCGCCGCTTAGTGCTACGGTTACATGCTTACGAGTGTACTAGCACAGGATA
>JANLJF010000161.1 GCA_029255605.1 Azovibrio restrictus | reverse complement strand
AGAATCGCTGATGCTGACGGACGGGTCTAACTTCAAAAAGTCGGCATACGGCACTATATCTTACCTGCCGGCTACTTTTGGGGCCTGTGTAGCATCTGTAGCTATACGGGATTTGATGGAAGGATGATTCTGATATAAAAAATAAAAAGCGCCCATATGGGCGCTTTTTGTATCACTCAAAAGAGATATTAATTGGCAAATTCTGCACGGATAACATTCAGTGCACCACCGGATTTGAACCAGCCTATTTGCTGCTCATTGTATGTGTGGTTCAGTATGATCTCATCCTTCGTGCCATCTTCGTGGTTCAACACCATAGTAAGCGGCTGGCCCGGTGCGAAGTTGGTAAGGCCTATGATATCGATGGTATCATCTTCCTGTACTTTGTCGTAGTCTTCCTTATTGGCAAATGTAAGCGCCAGCATACCTTGCTTTTTCAGGTTCGTTTCGTGGATACGGGCAAAACTCTTTACCACGATAGCGCGAACACCTAAGTGACGAGGTTCCATAGCTGCGTGCTCGCGAGAGCTGCCTTCGCCATAGTTTTCATCGCCCACCACTACGCTGCCGATGCCTTGTGCTTTATAAGCGCGCTGTACAGAAGGCACTTCACCATACACATCGGTCAGTTGGCTTTTTACTTTATTGGTTTCCATGTTGAAGGCATTTACAGCGCCTATCAGCATGTTGTTAGAGATATTATCCAGGTGGCCACGGAATTTCAGCCATGGGCCGGCCATAGAAATGTGGTCGGTAGTACATTTACCGTATGCTTTTATCAGCAGGCGCAGGCCGGTAAGGTCTGTGCCTTCCCATGCAGTAAATGGTTCCAGCAGTTGCAGGCGTGTGCTATCAGACTTAACGATAACTTCTACCTTGCTACCATCAGCAGCAGGTGCCTGGTAACCTGCATCTTCTACTGCAAAGCCTTTAGCCGGCAGTTCAAAACCTTTAGGCTCATCCAGCATCACTTCTTTACCTTCTGCATTTACCAGCTTATCTGTAAGCGGGTTGAAGCTCAGGCGGCCGGCAATAGCGTAAGCTGTAACGATTTCAGGAGAAGCTACGAAAGCGTGTGTAGATGCAAAACCATCATTACGTTTAGCAAAGTTCCTGTTGAAAGAAGTTACGATTGTGTTCTTGCGGCTTGGGTCGTCCATATGGCGCGCCCACTGGCCTATACAAGGGCCGCAGGCATTTGCCAGTACCACACCACCCATCTTGTCGAAAGTTTTCAGGAAACCATCGCGCTCGATCGTGTAGCGCACCATTTCCGAACCCGGAGTGATGGTGAACTCGCTTTTAGAAACAAGGCCTTTGGCCATGGCATCTTCAGCTATAGAAGCAGAGCGGGAGATGTCTTCGTAAGAAGAGTTGGTACAAGAGCCTATCAGGGCTACTTCTACCGCATCAGGCCAGCCATGCTCAGCTACCGCTACAGCCATCTGGCTGATAGGCGTAGCGAGGTCCGGAGTGAAAGGGCCATTTACATATGGTTCCAGTTCATCCAGGTTTATTTCTATCAATTGGTCGTAGTATTTAGCTGGGTCTGCATATACCTCAGCATCCGGGCGCAGGTGTTCTTTTACACCATCAGCCAGTTTTGCGATATCAGCACGGCTGGTACCTACCAGGTAGTCGGCCATTTTCTGATCGTATGCAAACAGTGAGCAGGTAGCGCCTATTTCCGCACCCATGTTGCAGATAGTGCCTTTACCTGTAGCGCTGAGGTTTTCAGCACCATCACCAAAATATTCAACAATAGCACCGGTACCACCTTTTACGGTAAGAATACCTGCTACTTTCAGTATCACATCTTTTGCAGAAGTCCAGCCGTTCATTTTACCTGTCAGCTTCACGCCTATCAGTTTAGGCATTTTCAGCTCCCATGGCAGGCCGGCCATTACATCCACCGCATCGGCACCACCTACACCTATAGCTATCATGCCCAGGCCACCGGCATTAGGCGTGTGGCTGTCGGTACCTATCATCATACCACCGGGGAATGCATAGTTTTCCAGCACTACCTGGTGAATGATACCTGCACCCGGTTTCCAGAAACCGATGCCGTATTTGTTAGATATAGAAGCCAGGAAGTCGTACACTTCCTTGTTTACATCATTGGCAGTTGCCAGATCTTCTACCGCACCTGTTTTGGCTTGTATCAGGTGGTCGCAGTGTACGGAGCTGGGTACAGCTACCTGGGCGCGGCCGCAAGTCATAAACTGCAGCAGGGCCATCTGTGCTGTTGCATCCTGCATCGCTACGCGGTCGGGTGCAAAGTTTACATAATCTTTACCACGTACATAGGCTTTGGTAGCCGCATCGTAAGCGTGAGAGTAAAGAATTTTTTCAGCTTGAGTAAGTGGGCGTCCAAGAAGGGTGCGTGCGGCTGTTACCTTGGCAGGTAATTCGCTATATACCTTCTGGATAAGATCAAGATCAAATGCCATTATGAGGAAATTTGAAGTGTTTGGTTATAAAAGCGATGCGAAATTACCGAAAATGAAAATGAAAATGAAATGAATACTTTAAAGTAAGCTGCATTTTTTATAAAAAAGTATGTATAAACGAAAGGCTGTCAATACAGACAGCCTTTCGTAATGATATTTATAAGGAAATACTATGGGAATATGCCCAGTTCTTCGTAAGCAACGCCTACTTTGTTGATAGCAACGATGAAAGCAGCGGTGCGCATATCTTTCAGGTTGTGCTCTTTCATAGCATCGCGTATTTCGTAGAAAGAACCGATCATGGTATCTTCCAGGCCAGAGTAAACCAGGTCTACCTCATCAGGGCCGTGTTGCAACTGGCGGCGCTCTATATCAGATACTTTTTTGCCTGTCATCTCTTCTAACGTAGCGATGATAGAACTGTTCTGATTTTCGCTGAAGCGTTTGTCCATACGGCCAAAACGAACGTGGCTCAGGTTTTTCAACCATTCGAAGTAAGATACAGTAACACCACCTGCATTCAGGTACATATCCGGTATGATGATAGCACCTTTTGCCAGCAGTATTTCATCTGCTTCCGGAGTCAGCGGGCCGTTAGCACCTTCACCTATTATTTTAGCTTTGATGCGGCCAGCGTTATCTGCATTGATAACGTTTTCCAGCGCAGCAGGTATCAGGATATCACACTCTTGTTCGATAACATCGAAACCATTTTTGAAGTCGGTAGCACCAGGGAAGCCCAGGATAGAACCTGTAGACTTACGGTGTGCCACAACAGCTTCCAGGTCCAGGCCGTTTGCATTGTACACGCCACCTTCATATTCGGCCAGGCCTACGATAACAGCGCCACCTTGTGCAAAGAATTTTGCAGCATGGTAACCTACGTTACCCAAACCTTGTACGATAACTTTTTTACCTTTTATGCCGGGTGTCAGGCCCAGTGCCTGCATGTCTTCAGCTACATTGCACATTTCGCGCACACCGTAGAATACACCAAGACCTGTAGCCTCTGTACGGCCACGCACACCGCCTTGTGCTATCGGCTTGCCGGTAACGCAACCCAGTGCATCCACTTCACCCGGTTTCAGGGAAGCGTATGTATCTGCTATCCAACTCATTTCGCGTGCGCCTGTACCATAGTCAGGAGCAGGTACGTCGATACCGGGGCCTATGAAGTTTTTCTTCACCAGCTCTGAAGCATAACGGCGTGTTATTTTTTCCAGCTCGAACGGAGTATAATTTTTAGGATTGATAGTGATACCGCCTTTAGCGCCACCGAATGGTACGTTAACGATAGCACATTTGTAGGTCATCAGTGCAGCCAGAGCCATTACCTCGTCCTGGTTTACATCCATGCTATAACGGATACCACCTTTACAAGGTAGTTTATGGTGAGAGTGCTGTACGCGGAACGCTTCTATAACCTCTATTTTATCGCCGATGCGAACCGGGAATTTTATTTGATAAATAGCGTTACAGGCTTTGATCTGTTCCAGTATACCTTTTTCAAAACGGGTGTATTTAGCGGCTTTGTCAAAGTTGCGCTCAACACCCTGGAAGAAGCTGTAATGAGCCTTCTGGGCGGTTTTGGCAGTAGCTGTTTCTACCATATTCTTGTTATTAGATTAGAGATGTAAATTGAGTTAACTTTCTTTTTCAAGCTTCGATATTTTGCGGTCGAGGCGAACCAGGTACGCAATAATCCCCGCAAAGATAGTGGCTAATACTAAAACCACAACGTATATTTTACCATTGCTGCGCATGGTATCGGCCATTTCGGCCTGGTTTTCCTGGGCGTGTAATAGCATTGGTGCCAGCAGGATAAATATGAGTGATAAAAGATATGCTTTGCGCATCCTATTCTTTTTAAGCTTTGACTAAAAACTATTTTCCTTTTTCAGTTGCAACAGGTTGATACGGCTTTGCAGGGTAGCTATCCATACGCCCAATAGATACCAGCCTAAGACGGCAGGGTAAAATACTTTGCGCATATTATTATCCAGGTCGTATGCATTGAAGCCGGGGTTACCGCCATTGCCGGGGTGCAGGGAATCGACCATGCGTGGCAATACGAACAGCAAGGGTATCATCAGTGCAAAGGCGAATACATTATATACGGCAGATATTTTGGCGCGCTTTTCTTCATCTTTAATACCACCCCTTAATATAATGTAGGCAAAGTATATGAGCATACACAGGGCCGATGCCAGCTGCTTAGGGTCATTGCTCCAGGGTTCGCCCCAGGTATATTTTGCCCATTCCATACCGGTAACCATACCCAGCACACTGAAGAGCAGGCCGGCATTTATCATCGATACGCCTTTTACATCGTACTCCATATTGCCGGTGCGCAGGTAGCGCAGTGCATAATAAAAGGAATAGCTGAAGAGCAGTATCATAGTAAACCACATGGGTACGTGGTAGTACAGGTTGCGCACGGTTTCGTTGAGGATGAACTGGCGGGGGACAGGTAGTAACAATCCGCCTATGATGGTATAGGCCAAGAGGATGATGCAAAGTACTTTCCACCAGGAGCGACGCATAAGCTCTGATTTAAATTTTTGCAAATGTAGTGGAATAAAGTACTCGCTGCAAAGCAATTGTGTGTTTGGGGTAATTTAATTGGCTGAAATGGGTAAGATGAAAAAAGCCGTTCATGTGAACGGCTGGAGAATTGTGTGCCCCGGGCGGGAGTTGAACCCGCACATGCATTGCTGCATACAGGATTTTAAGTCCTGCGCGTCTACCAGTTTCACCACCAGGGCGTACACTGTAGTATGTGTACAAACAAAAAAAATCCAAACCCACAGGGCCTGGATTTTCTTTAGAGCGGAAGACGAGACTCGAACCCGCGACCCTCACCTTGGCAAGGTGATGCTCTACCAACTGAGCTACTTCCGCATGAGTGTTTAAGAACTTTGGGGCTGCAAATATAGATATTCCTTCCGTAAAACAAAATGAAGTTTTGCGAAGCGGCGAAATTTTATTCCTGCCACAGGAAAGGGAATAATATAATGCCCAATATCACTACCAATAAACTAAGTAGCATAAGGTAAAGTGCTATAAGCCACCAGCCGGGTTGATACACCGGGGCAATGGCTTTAAGGGAAAGGTTGCTCAGCATCATAAGGATAGGTATGATGAGCGGGAAACCCAGTATAGCCATGAGTGCTGCATTTTGCTGCGTACGTGCGGCTATGGCAGAAAGAAAAGTAAAGATAACCGACAGGCTGATGCTGCCCGCCGCTGTGATGGCTACGAACAGGCCTGTTTGCGACAGGGGGTTGCCCAGCATTAAGGTAAATAACCCCAGGCTTGCCAAACTCATTAATAGCAATAATATGCAGCTATATATCATTTTTGCCAGCAGGAAATTTGCAGGCTTTACGATGGTAAAGTAATAGCGAAAGCGCGCCGGAGATTCCTGCAGGAAACTTTTAGCTACAGCATTTACAGCTACAAATAATTGTGAAATCCAGAAGAGTGCGTTCCATACTTTGGCTTGTGGCTGGCCATTCATCATATATATTACAAACACCGTGCAACCCACATATAGCAACACTCCATACAGCGTATGCTTTTGCCGCCATTCTATCAGCAGGTCTTTTTTTATAAGTGTGAGCAAGTGAGATGAAGCCATGTGGCAAAGGTAGAAGCGTTAGTTGCGATTACCAATTTATTACAATAAAATTGTTGTGGTGCATTTGTGCTGTATTTGATGCAGGCAGAACAATTGGTGGAAATTTATTTTTGAAAACATGTTTGGAAATTAGGTCAGGCGCTATATCTTTGCAGTCCCAAAGTTCTTAAACACAATGCGGAAGTAGCTCAGTTGGTAGAGCATCACCTTGCCAAGGTGAGGGTCGCGGGTTCGAGTCTCGTCTTCCGCTCTAAAGAAATCCAGGCCCTGTGGTTTGGATTTTTTTGTTTGTACACATTCTACCGTGTACGCCCTGGTGGTGGAATTGGTAGACGCGCAGGACTTAAAATCCTGTATGCAGCAATGCGTGTGCGGGTTCAAGTCCCGCCCGGGGCACACAAAGCCGCTTCTTCCGAGGCGGCTTTTTCTATTGTTACTCTTAAAGAAAAAGCCGCGCACAAGTTGTGCGCGGCCTGAAGTATTACAGATAGCTTACTCTATCACGAACTGCGCATTATATATAAGTTGTTTTGCATCCGTAGCCCGTAAGAAGAATATGCCACCACCTAAGCCATCTTTACTGATCACCATTTTTCGTTCTGTTGTCAATTCTTTTTGCAACACAATTTTGCCGGTAACATCATACACTTGTATACGACAAGGTAGTGAGGTGTTGGCATCCAGAACCACCGTGGCCTCATAGCTACAAGGGTTAGGAGCTATATCTATATGACGCTTTGCAATAGTTTTTTCTATACCTGTAGATGGTAGGCCTAGCATAGTAAGTCCATCTATGTGAACGGTAAATGGGTCACCGCCAAGCACAGCTACTTCCACCCACACGTATTGTGATGCTATTTTGGGTGTTATACTTAGCGTGTCTTTCACCCATACAGTTTGTTCTATAGGGTCGCTAACGGCTACAAATGAATCGGCTTTTGTACTGTCGCTGCCATAGCCGTAACGCAGCGAACACATGACACCTGCGGCCTGGCCGGATGCAGCTTTGTAGTTGATGGCGAAAGAATACTTAGTGCCCGGAGTCATATTTTTATCCAGCTTAAAGCTGGTGATGGCACTGGAGCCGGGGGCATATTTCATAACACCGAAATACATGCCCTGTACGGCGCTTCCCTGGCTGCAGGTATTATTTGCTATCTGCATAGTAGTGGCAGTGCCTATGGCGCGGTTGCCGCCCATGTTAGCGTTGTAGGTGGCAATTGGGACATCGGTACAAGCGGCAATAGTGGCCTTGGGCTCAAACCCGCCATTTACAAATTGCTGGGCAGATGTGGTAGTGGTGGTTAGCAGAGTGCAACATGCTAACATGTGTAAGGTAGCTTTCATAAATAAGCTTGTTTTTAATAAATAATAGGATGATGTAGCCGGTGGGTACCGCACGGCTCTAAAAGTGTTGCAACATAAAGGATGACGAACGTATGAGCAGAAATGTTAGCAGACCGTAAAAGATTGTTCGTTTACGTATATTTCTTTTATATAAGCTTTAACTGAAGTGATAATGATGACAAAACAATTTTTATTGTAAACCATTTGTCAAATAATGCATTTAAAGCTGAAAGAATATAAGAAAATAGAATTACTGTGACAAAAAACTTTGCAATTTTTTAACAGGAATATCTATCTTTGAAACCATTGTTTATAGTTACAATAACGTACAAATGATAAAAAAATCTATTCTATTGTTGTCTGCCCTTGCTTGTTTTACAGGCAGCGTAAACGCCCAGCAACGATGTGCATCAGATGAGGTGTATAATGATATGGTTAAGCAGTATCCGCAGATAGCTACTTATCAGGATTTGCTGAACAAGGAGTTTAAGGCGGAGATTGCAAGAAAATATTTCAGCAACACTGCAGCACTTACACAGTATCCTTACACACCAACTGCAGATTCCGTTCGTCCTACAAGATATATTCCTATCGTTGTACACATTGTTCACGATTACGGTACGGAGTACATCTCTGATAATGATATTTATCAGTGGATCGATAACATGAACGTGACTTACAGGAAAGAGAACAGCGAGCTGAGCAATGTCATTGCCCCGTTTGTTCCTTACATAGGTAATCCTAAAATACAGTTCCGCCTGGCAACAAAAGACCCGATGGGTAACCCCACAAAAGGCATCACACGTTATCATTCTTACCTGACAAAAGGTGGTGACGACCAGGCTAAGTTTGACCTGTGGGCACCTAACAGGTACCTGAATATCTGGCTGATACGCTTTATCGGCCGTGGTATCAGTGCAGGTGTGGTAGCTGCTTATTCTACTTTCCCGGCTTCTGCCGCAGGGCAACCATATACCGATGGTATCATCGGCGGTTCTACCTTCCTGTTTTCTAACAAAACATATGAGCACGAAATAGGACACTACCTGAACCTGTTGCACCCATGGAGCAATAATAACAAAGGTGTAAGTACAGAGTGTGGTGATGATGATGTAGATGATACACCGCCAACTACCGGGCACTTTGGTGGTGGCCGTGCCGGGCACCCTGAAAGTGGTGGTAACTGCAATTTAGATGTAGTGTTGTATGATACTGCATGTGCTACAGGCTATCAGAAAACGTATGGCGCAGGTCCTGATGCGGTAACTGCAGACTATCCTGATACTACCAACGTTCAAAACATTATGGACTATGCGGAATGCCCTTCTATGTTTACGCACATGCAGGTAGACAGGATGGAGTCTGCATTAAGGAGTACTGTAGGCAACCGTAATAACCTGACTACCCTCAGCAACCTGGTAGCTACAGGTGTAATGGATGCATCGCAAAACTTCGTAGCAAGGCCGGATCTGAAACCTGTTCCTGATTATTCTGTTGAAAAAGTAGCCGGCGTAACTCAGGAAAGGTCTTATTTCCTGTGTGCTAACGACACTTTATTATTCAACTTTAAAGACAGGAGCTGGCGCGATACGATCCTTACCAATAGCATAGAGTGGGCATTCAGCGGTACTACAACGCCAAGCACGGCAACTACATCTAATAACGGTAATATTAGTGTGAAAACACAAACACCGGGATGGATGACTGTAACATTGAAGGCAACAGGTAATAATTCAGGTGATTCTACTATTACACGCACCAATGTATATGCAGCAGATCCTAACTATAAGATAGATGTGAAAACCGGTATTACTTACCAGGAGTTTAATAAAGAAGGTAACGACATTGAAAAATGGCCGATATTCAACTATTACAACAACGACTTTAAATGGGAATTGGCAGATAGGGGATATTATGATAACACAAGTATAGTTTACCGTGGCTTTGATGCTCGTATGTACCCTGGTTTTTTTGTTGGTGCAGCAGGTTCTGTAAGTATCGAAGGGCAAACCGTAAAGTCCCTGTCTAAAGATGTGGATGATTTCTTTACGCCGGCTTTCGACCTAAGCGACATTAGCGGTGATTGTAACCTGAACTTTATGTATTCAGGCGCTTACCGTAGTGCTGATGCCGGTTTGATAAAAGATTCATTAGAGATATCTTATTCTACCAACTGCGGTAGTTCATGGGCTCCAATGGCGCATCTTACAAAGGGCAACTTGGTTAACAAAGGTACATACAGTGACCGTTATGCTCCGCAATATGAAGGTGACTGGGACCTGAAGAGCCTTAACATCCCAACAGCTGCACGTACCGGCAGGGTATACTTCCGCTTCAGGTACAAACCATCTATCGATTATAACACGTCTGTTAACCTGGCATTGGGCAATGATTACTATATCGACCGTATCAACGTTAGTACATTCCCTCTGGGTGTGAACACACTGGTAAAAGGAAATACCATCGCTGTAACGCCTAACCCAACTACAGCTAATGCATTTGTAGTAGTGAAAACGAATACTACAGGTACTGCTGCTAATGTAGTAGTTACGGATATTACCGGTAAAGTGGTTTACAAAACACAACAAGTACTGAACAACGCTGTAAACAGCATAGAAATACCTGCTGAATCTATCCAGGTAAAAGGTATCTATATTGTACAGGTGGTAATGGGCAACCAGGTACAAACTGAGAAATTAGTAGTTCGCTAATTCTTACAGTATTCATAAAACTGAGTAAATACCCCCGTTTATCGGGGGTATTTCTTTTTATCTTTTTATATTCGTGCTTTGCGGTGGTTTACCGTTATTTTTGTTGTCAAAGGCTATTATAAAGATGAGCGATACCAGGATAGTTTATTTACGTAATGCAAACATTTACCAAGGCAAAAGCCTGATACTTAGCAATGTGAATTTTGAAGTAAATAAAGGTGAGTTTGTATACATGATAGGTAAGACCGGTAGTGGTAAATCGAGCCTTTTGAAAACAATGTATGGCGACCTGTACCTGAAAGAAGGCGAGGGGAATGTGGCTGGGTTTAACCTGAAGGACCTTTCATGGAAAACGGTGCCATTACTGCGCCGTAACCTGGGTATCGTGTTCCAGGACTTCAGGCTGCTTTCAGACCGTAATGTGCATGATAACCTGGAATTTGTGCTGACCGCCACCGGCTGGAAAGACAAGGTGCTGATGAAAGAGAAGATAGAAAACGTACTGAATAAAGTAGGCCTGAGAGGAAAGGGCTTTAAAATGCCGCATGAAATGTCGGGTGGGGAGCAGCAAAGGGTAGACATTGCACGTGCATTGTTGAACAATCCTAAACTCATCATTGCAGATGAGCCCACCGGAAACCTGGACCCGGATACCACAGATGAAATCATGCAACTCTTATTCAACATTTGCCGCGATAACCATACCGCATTTATCATGGCTACGCACGATTATACTATCATTCATAAATATCCCGCGCGTGTGGTGCGCATAGAGCAGGGGGGGATAAAGGAAATTACACCTGCAGGTATGTAAGCAGTTTTTCGGCATTGCGCCGGTTATCATAATCTTTTAGCAAAGCGGCATTACGGTGTGTAATGTCGTTTTCTGTTAGCGGGACATGCATCAGTTTCCTGATGTCAGCTACAAAGTCCTGAGCCGACACCGCGATATGACAAAGTCTATCCAGTCCTGTTCCGTTCAGCATGTTATCATTCACCAGTACATGGCGGCCATTGAACAAGGCATAGAGCAGCTTCAGCTTCATGCCTGTGGGCTGGAAGGTAGGCAACACATGTATTTGCGCATCCTGTATCAGTTGCTGCATGGTAGCATCATCGGGGTTGGCTACCAACCGGCAATTATGCATAGCATTGCAGGCAGCCACTACCTTCTCATCCGGGTTGCTGCCGGCTATAATGAGTGGTGTGTCTATAATATTAAATACCTGTTGTGTTAAGAACAAAGCGGCTTCAATGTTTTCCGGGTGGGAGAGATTGCCGTGATATAAGCAATAAGTACCTGTGCCAGTTTTGTTATTCACCTTTTCATATGGATGAAATGGCGCAATGAATTGCGTAACGGCTTTCGGGTATAGTTTTTCAAAGTAGCCAGCATCTGCCATGGATAGCGGTAGGAATACATTAATAGCATTTAGTTGTTCTTCATAGCGTTTCAGTAGCCTTGACTCTGTTCTGAAAAACATTTTCTTAAACAGTTCGCCCTCCTTGTTGCTTAATTGCCTGTAATAGTCCCATTCCACATTGTGATTGCGGATGGCTTTCGTTCTCCTGGCTAATGATAGGTGATCGATGTAATAAGTAGTGTGCACCCCTTCAAAGAGGATGGGGGCATCTATTTTTATGAGTCGCTGCAATAATAAATCACTGTGCCGTGAGTTGACTATATATGGCTTGCTGAACGAAATACCGGCTAAGCCTGTTTTACGGGGATAGTACCACACTTCTTTACAATATGGCTGCAACTGTTCGCTATGTGCACGGCCATATTCAAAACAATGCAGGTATATCTCTGCACCTGCTTCATACAGGTGCTTCAGTTTGTAAAATACATCTATCACCCCGCCATAAGTAGGCGGATAGGGTACATCAAACGATACGATATGTAGCTTACGCTTTGGCAAGGTTGTTGTAAAAGTCGAGTAATGTTTTCGCTTCGTGCTGCCAGCAATATTTTTCGCGGGCAGGCAGGCAGTTTTGTTGCAGTTGGTGATGATAT
>JANLJF010000160.1 GCA_029255605.1 Azovibrio restrictus | reverse complement strand
AGTGAATGCAATACTTCATTAACTTTGTAATTCAAAGTACTTTTTATTCATAAATTCTTTAAACAACAAGCTCATGAATACGAAACCAAATACAGCGGAAAACACACGGCTGGCAGTCATCATAGCCGGTATCACTGCATTGCTGATGGTACCATTGATAGCCATGCAGTTCACCACAGAGGTCAACTGGACATGGTTTGATTTTGTAGTAGCGGGGATATTACTATATGGCACCGGGCTGCTGTGCGAGCTGGTATTGCGCAAAGTGAGGGATACCGGGCGCAGGTTCCTTGTCATCGGTATCGTGCTGGTAGTATTGTTCCTGGTGTGGGCAGAACTGGCAGTGGGCATCTTCGGCACACCGCTGGCGGGTAGTTAAAAAAACTCACCTATATGCCATAGAATACCCGATGGGTCATGCACGAACCCTTCTCTCCCCCAGTGTTCTACCCGTATAGGGCTTAGCCTTACATCCGGATATGTATCTGTGAGGTTCAATGCTTGCAGGTCGTCCCAGAATGTAGTGAGGTTTTCTACCTCCAGGAAAACCATGGTGTTATCTATCCAGTCGCGTACGTAAGCATCTTGCAAATAAAATGCGAGCATGCCGGTTTTGAATAAGGATAGCTTAGGTGCAATCACGACTTCTTCAAAGCCCATATGGCGGTAAAAGCTTCTCGATTGTTCAAAATTTTTGGCACCGAGAAATGGACGTATAGATACTGTGTTATGTTTCATCTGCATAAGTGAACACCAAAGATAATGCACCCGCTATACGTGGCTGCTTGATTAGAATCAAGAAATGTTAGTCTGCCCTTGCAAGTTTTTCCCGTACCCTGCTAAGGGTTTCCGGGGTTATCTTTAAATACGCTGCTACCATCTTTAATGGAAATATCTGTAATAAGGCTGGCCTATGCTCCAGTATGTATGCATATTTCTGAAAAGGTGTTAATGTATTATCAAAAAAGTAAGCGCCCGTCGTGGGTTGCGCTATCAAGCTATTGAATTGAAAAAATGCTGCCGACTTATAAATCAGCGTGTGTATAGATTGGATACTGAGCTCTAAAACTATACTATCCGCATAGGCTGCAATAAAACTGTGCGATGGTGTTTGTGCCGCCAGGGACGACGGATTGAAAAACCATTCGTTAGCCATATACAGGCCAGTGATGTTCTCAGCGCCCGATGGCGATAGGCTGTATTGAAAAGCAGCACCGTTTACGTTAAAGAACAGAGAATTTGCCACCATTCCTTCACGTAAAAGGACTTCGCCTTTATCTACATGCCGTATTTTTACTTCCTTTTCAAAAAGGGCTTTGTCTGTTGCATTAAAGGTGCCTATGGTATCTAAGGCGTTTGCCTGCATAAATGGATGGTGTATGCTGCAATTTACAGCGAATGTCGTATACTACCGTAGCAACGTAATATTCCCCTGCTTCTGAAACACCTGCCCATTGGGAAACATTACAGAAAGGGTGTAAGCATAGGTTTCCATCGGGGCCGCATCGCCGTTGTAGGTGCCATCCCAGCCTTTGGCGGCATCGCGGGTTTCAAATACCACCTGCCCCCAGCGGTTGTATATACGCAGCACCATATCATCAATATTCTCGCCCCTTACGTATAGTACATCATTGCGCCCGTCGACATTGGGGCTGAAGGCATTGGGTATATCGGCCACGTAGCAGGTAGATGGGACGGTTACATCCACATCGCTGTAGCAGCCTATTTCATTCGTAGCCTGCATGGTATATTTTCCTTTGGCCAAAACATTGTGCCATACGGGTGTGCTCATGTTTTGCCCGCTATAAATAAGCGTATCCCCTTTAAGCAGTTTGAAATTCCAGGGCATCCATTTGGCAGGTGGTGTTATGCTGATGCGTCCCGGGTCTTCACAGGTAGCAGGTTCCACACTGGCATAGGCGGTATCGGGCTGTATGCGTATGGTATAGGTTTGTGTCAGCGATTTGGGTGGGCAGCCGTCATCGGTATAGGTCACATCAAATTTATAGTCCTTATACGGCAGGTCGGGCATGTTCCACACAAAGCGGCCTTTCGGTTCTGTTGTATTATTGTTTGCAACTGTTAGCGTAGCACCATCGGGCAATGTGCCGGGCACCATGTTGATGGAATGTTTTTCGGAGTCGGTGGGATTGATATCGAAACTAAGCTCATGCTTGCCGATGCAGGTTTGCACTGTCAGCGGGTCTATTATCTCCGCGCCGTCGGCATTGGTGATATAGCCTTCAGGTGCCTTATTGGGGCAGGGCAATACCAGGATGGTCATTTCGCGCATCACACTGCCTATCAGCACACCATTCCGGTATTCAGACACCCGGTAGGCTACCAGTGATTTTTGCAGCGTATTGGGCGTAAAGTCAAGCTGCCCCGTTATGCTGCTAAACTTGAAAGTGCCCGCGGCTACCGACAGCGGGTTGGTGGCTGTGTAGCCGGGCAGGTAGTTTACCGGCACACCGGCATCCAGCCCGGGCACCAGTTCAAACACCAGGCTGTCGCCATCGGCATCTGTAGCATTGGGCTGATACTCGCCGGGGATATTCACGCAATAGAATTGTGTGGCGATGCTATTGAATTGCAGCGATGAATTGGGCTGCACCGAATTATCGAGCGTAGCCTCCAGGCTGATGATACCCGGCGGCGATACATTGGTAATACCATTGCTGCGGCCCGCCAAAGGTGCACCATCGGTTTCGCCCAGGTACACAAACTTCCAGTCGGGCGCCGCGGCGGGCAGGTTAAAAATTTTGGAGTATACAAACTTCTTTACACCCGGCACCGTACTGCTTGGGTCTACACAGTTGGTGCGTTTCATATCGGCAGGGCAGCCCGCCGTTACCTCTACACCGGCTGTAGGTGGTTCCAGGTTCAGGAAATCCTGCAGTATAGTAGTGGCACCACGCTTTATATATACCAGTGGCCGCGCAGTAGAAAAGGTAGGGAACTGCGCACCCGAACAATCGCCGAAAGCCACCAGCGATACACGGTACGTATTGCCCGATATATGGGTGTAATACATATCGATACCATAGTAGTGGCTGGCATGCAGCTTACCTGCCGCGAAGATGCATAGTAATACTATAAGAACAGATGTATAACAGCGCATGTAGGGGCTATTGGTAGATATTAAATATACACCAAATACGGGATACCGGCAGCCTGAAATTTGCAATGAGGATGACACCGCGAATGGGCATTAATTAGTATTTTGTAATAGTTAAAATAATACTTGCCATTTATAAATTATCAGGCATAATAACGATACATCCTTTTCTGAATGAGATATTTTATAGTCCAATTAATACTTGTATTTCATTGCAGTTTCACTTATGCACAAAAGCCGGTGTACACTGATGAATGCGAACTGGTGCGGCAATTGCTGGATTCGGCAGACAAGCGCTTCTTCAACTTTGGTGATGATACTAATAATACTTCCATAACCATACTGGATATAGATAGTCTTTTAACCAGATGTGCGATTGGAAAGATAAATGATGTGAAGGTTGTGGTTGTAAATTCCGGAAGTATGGTAGAAAAGGTAAGGAAGCATGACATTTTCAGTGCACGTGGTTCGGAAGTACAGACTTATGTGCTTATAAAAAGGGCTGTGGAAAGTATGACCGGCTATTCGGTATATCATCCTCGGTCTAATGGTATTTATAGCTGGGGTGTGGTGATGAAGAACAAGCGGTATTATTTAAAAAAGAAAAGTACCGGATGGTTTTGATAAGATACATTTGCAGAGCTGAAAAGTAACATACACACTATACACATGAAAAAAGTAATCTTAGACCTGGCGGTAACGCTGGATGGTTTTATTGAAGGCCCCAATGGCGAAATAGACTGGTGCATTATGGATGATGATATGGATTTTGACGGGTTCCTTTCCGGCATCGATACTATATTTTATGGCCGTGTAAGCTACGATAGCTGGGGCAATTACCAGCCCGAAGCCAATGCAACCGAGGCAGAACAGGCATTGTGGGAAGGTGTGCATTCTAAACGCAAATATGTATTTACCCGCCAGCAAAGGGATGATGGCAGGGCTACGTTTATACATGATGATATTGCCACTAAAGTAGCAGAGATAAAAGCGCAGGGTGGCAAAGATATATGGCTGTATGGCGGCGCAGGGCTTATCAAAACATTCATAAAAGAAGACCTGGTAGATGTGTACCGCTTATCAGTACACCCCGTAGCACTGGGCAGCGGCAAGCCACTATTTGAAGACCTGCAGCAACGCTTGAAACTAAAGCTGGTGAAAACAAATGTGTTTCGTTCCGGAGTGGTGCAGCTGATATATGAGCCGGTGGGATAGATATATTGTGACCTAAACTATTACCTAATACCTTACGAAATGCACCAAAACTAAAATAGCACTGGCGTGAGACCAGTGCTATTGACATAATACGAATATGTAAACTTAGGGTTTGACGTTAGGTAATACTAAGTTCACAGCAAATTTTATTCTGGAAACTGTTTGTTGTATTTCCTTATCAGATAGTTTTCCACCAATCTGTAGTGATAATACATTTATACCTCCGCTGCCTCCTGTTTCTTGCTCATTAGAAGTAGTGACTGCAATGTCAAAATCAATAGTTGAAATCGTTCTGGCTCCATCTTCTCGGCCATAGTAAGTCGTTAATATTTTGTCTGTATCCCATTGGCCTATATGTGGGTTAATTCTTGCACCATGTTCATTTGCAAAGTCTTTGACATCAGCAACACCTTTAATGATAGCCTTTAATGTTTCAGAAATAAACTTGTTGAGTTCCATAGTAGATAATTTTAGTCAATTTATTTGATAACCAATATTTTATTAAGTTAAATTTACTAAATTCATTGAAAAATAATATCTCATGAATGCTGTTTTAATCTACGATTTAACCCATCGCCAGGATGATGTCAAGGCTGAATTAAAGAAGTTGGACTACTTTGATTACTGGACCGAAGACAACGTTAAGTATCATATTGCCTAATACATCTATGTGGAAAAAGAACATTTCTTTAGCTGATGCCAAACAAGAAATGATTGATGTTGTTGCATTATTAAATGTGAATGTTGCATCTAAAGACCAAATTAAGATTAAGCGTCTTTTAGTATTGTCTGCAAATCCTTGGGACGGGATAACAGGTAGCGATGATAGACCGTAATAACTCATAAAACTAAAACTATGAAAGTTAAAGTATTAACATCTGATAATGCCGATGGTTTAGAAAACCGAATAGAAGAATGGATAGCCAACCATCCTGATATCACTATAGCTCATACGAATTTTGCTGCACATGCAGACTCCTATACATACGTTATTCTTTACAAACCACCTGTAGATGACAGACCGCATAGAATGCGTAGAGTGAATTAGCATTAAGGGCTCGAAACAAATCGGGCCCTTTTCGCGTTTATTTCTAACCGCTCCCTCCACTCCCCACTTTTTTTAAGCAGACTACCCTATCGTTCAAATCCCGAACTTAGTATGGTAAACACAGCAGCTGTTCGTTATGGAAAATTGGCACGGGCTTAATACAGATAAGATAATGGCGCTGCTGGAAACTTCCGGCAAAGGGCTCTCTGCCAATGCGGTAGAAAAGAAGACAGCACAATACGGCCCCAACCGGCTAACGGAAAAAAAGAAGCGGCCACCCTGGTTGCTTTTCCTTCGGCAGTTTAAAGATTTTATGATACTGGTGCTGCTGGTAGCCGCGGTGATATCGGCCATCGCCGGCGATATGACGGATGCCATCATCATATTGGTCATCGTGCTGCTGAATGCTATTATCGGCTTTATACAGGAATACAGGGCCGAAAAGGCAATGGATGCCTTAAAGCAATTGGCAACACCCGATGCCCGCGTCATACGAAACAATACACTGCAACATATACCCACTACGCAATTAGTACCCGGCGATATAGTGGTGCTGGAAGCGGGCAACCTGGTGCCTGCCGATATGCGGCTTACAGAGGTACATGCCCTGCGCATCGAAGAGTCTTCGCTGACGGGGGAATCGGCAGCAATAGATAAAATCACCGAAAGCCTTACGGGCGATACGCACGCCCTGGCCGACAGGGTGAACATGGCCTTTAAAGGCACTACCGTTACCTATGGCCGCGGCACCGGTGTAGTAGTAGCCACAGGTATGCAAACGGAACTGGGGCGCATAGCCGGTATGCTGCAGGAAGAAGAAACGGCCACACCGCTGCAGCAACGCCTGGGCGATTTCGGCAAAAAGCTATCATGGCTCATCATCGGCATCTGTGTGCTGTTGTTTGGTGTGGGGCTGCTGCGGGGCGAAGAGCCGGTGAATATGCTGCTGGTAGCCATATCGCTGGCGGTGGCTGCCATACCCGAAGCCCTGCCCGCGCTCATCACCATATCATTGGCAAAGGGCGCTAAACGACTGGTGAAGAAAAAAGCACTCATCCGCAAATTGCCTGCGGTGGAAACATTAGGGTCGGTCAGCTTTATCTGTTCAGATAAAACCGGCACGCTCACCCAAAATAAAATGACGGTAACAACCGTATCGCCATTTGATACCGGCATACAACTGCATAGTGATATTTCTTTGCTGGAATGCGCCATGGCCGTCAACCACGATGTGCACCCCACCGGCAACGGCAAGCATACGGGCGACCCTACCGAGATAGCACTGGTAAACTATATCATCCGCAACTATTCGGAGCAGGTGCTGAAACACCTCTATAAATCAATGCCCCGCGTGGCAGAGCTCCCCTTCGATTCAGACCGTAAATGCATGACCACCATTCATAGCTATGAAGGTGGTTTTATAGCTATAACCAAAGGTGCCGTGGAAACCATTACACAACTGCTGGCCGATGAACAATCGGTAGATGGCATATTGCAGCAGGCAGAAGAGATGGCCGCGCAGGGCAACCGGGTATTGGCTTTCGCCTACCGTATGCTGGATGCCGTGCCCGAACCGGTAAGTGCGGAAACAGTAGAACGGGAGCTGAGCTTTGCAGGGCTGGCAGGGATGATAGACCCGCCAAGGGAAGAAGTGAAACAGGCGATAGCAGAGTGCCGGTCGGCAGGTATTGTGCCGGTGATGATAACGGGCGACCACCTGCAAACAGCCACCGCCATAGCGCGGCAGATAGGCATGCTGGATGAAGGCGATATAGCCGTAACAGGTGCAGAACTGGCTGCTATGTCGCCGCAGGTGCTGCAAGAGAAGGTAGAAAAAATAAAGGTGTATGCCCGGGTTTCGCCCCAACAGAAGCTGACCATAGTGCGGGCATTGCAAAGCAAAAAACACTATGTAGCTATGACGGGCGATGGCGTGAACGATGCACCATCGCTAAGGGTGGCCAATATTGGTGTGGCGATGGGCATTGCCGGCACCGATGTAAGCAAAGAGGCCGCACACATGATATTGCTCGACGACAATTTTACAACAATTGTAAAGGCTGTAAAAGAAGGCCGCCGCATATACGACAACATACGCCGGTTTGTAAAATACATTATGACCTGCAACAGTGCCGAGATATGGACCATATTTATGGCGCCGCTACTGGGCCTGCCCATACCGTTGTTGCCTATTCATATATTATGGATAAACCTGGTGACCGACGGGCTGCCCGGCCTCGCACTGTCATCCGAAAAAGCGGAAAGCAATGTGATGAAACGCCCACCCCGGAAATCGACGGAAAGCCTGTTTTCAGAAGGCATAGCCTGGCATATTATATGGGCGGGCATACTTATGGCCGCCATCACCTTAGGCACGCAGGCCATTGCCATAGCTGTTGGCGATACTCACTGGCAAACAATGGTATTCACGGTACTTTCGCTATCACAGTTGGGGCATGTCTTTGCCATCCGCAGCGATTACCAGTCTATATACCGCAAGGGCTTTTTATCGAACCCTAATATGGTAGCCGCCATCTTGTTTACCTTCCTGCTGCAACTGGCAGTTATCTACCTGCCATGGGCCAACGATATATTCAATACACAACCATTATCACCCGCAGAACTAGCAATATGCATCGGCCTGGCGGCTGTAATATTCCATGCGGTGGAACTGGAAAAATGGATACGCAGAAGAAGATTTAAGGCACGCAAACGACACAGATAATTACTACATAAAACAAACCCCGGAAATGTTTCCGGGGCTTTCATTTTTTATAAACCTTGGTGTCCGTTAGTATGCGGCATAATCCCCTTCTGCAATCTCAACATCGCAGCCATTATTAGGACGGAACACGTACAATACCCACGCACAATCGGAGCTTTCCACGCAAATGTAAACAGGGCAACAGCAATCGTTGGCCAACCGTTGCATGCGTGCTGCCAGTGCTGCAGTCATTTGCTCGTCGCAAGGAAAGCCCGGCACTGTTTCGAAAATAGTAGGATTGTTTGCATTCTGTGACAACAGGGCGCGGCCATACGTTTCCAGGGTGGTTACGCCTTCAGAATTAATGGTAACGGTGTTGCTTTGTGCCATGGCACTGAAAGACATGATGAGTACTGCCGCAAGGGCGAAGATTAGCTTTTTCATTTTTCATGGTTTTTGTGATGTGATGCCTACTCTATTTTCACTTTTCGGCTACCGTGGATAGGGTTATCCTTTCTACCGGTATCATAGGTATTACTAATTAGTACTGCAAACATATCGTAAAAAATCATTCATATTATAGTTTTTTTTTGCATGGATTTTAATAAATTCTTTTTCGGTTGATTTGATAAGCCCCTTCAATATCTCTCACCTGCTTTGGTACAAATTTTATAACCTATTCTCTCAACAATATGAATGGTCATGAAAAAATTATATGCAGTAGCAGCTATCCTCAGTATCTTATTGGCAATCACCACTTTTTATGCCTGCAAGAAAAATGCAGCGGGACGCAGCACGCTCAACCTGGTGGACGATGCCACGGTAATGAGCCTGTCGCTGCAGCAATACAATGAATTTCTTACGCAAAACCCGCCCGTTACCAATACCGCTGATGCTGCCCGCGTACGCCGAGTAGGTGCTGCCGTAGCACAGGGTGTGGAACAATACCTTACCGAAATAGGCAAGCGCGACCTGATCAATAATTATCAATGGGAATTCAACCTGGTAGCTAATGATGAGGTGAACGCGTGGTGCCTGCCCGGTGGTAAGATAGTAGTGTACACCGGCATACTGCCGCTGATGGCAAACGATGCTGAGCTGGCTGTAGTAATGGGCCACGAGATAGCACACGCGGTGTTGCGCCATGGCAACGAACGCCTGAGCCAGCAATTGCTGGTGCAGTATGGTGGCACGGCACTGTCTGCACTCCTTTCTTCCAAGCCCGCAGAAACCAAGCAACTCTTCAATACCGTATTCGGCATAGGCAGCACATTGGGCACGCTCGCCTATTCGCGCAAGCAGGAATCGGAATCCGATGAATCGGGCCTATACTATATGGCCTTTGCTGGTTACGACCCCAACGCGGCTGTTACCTTCTGGCAAAAGATGTCGCAACAGGGCGGCAGCGGCGTACCTGAATTCCTTAGCACGCACCCCAGCGATGATACACGCATAGCAGGCATCAAAGAGCATCTGCCAAAGGCTATGGAATATTATAACCGCAACAACTAACACATTCACTCTCTCTATATACAAAAACACAACCCATCCGCCTTACAGGATGGGTTGCTTCGTTTCAGATAGGGGCCTACGAGAGAGAAAAGGGTTTACTTGATATACTCCTTCATATCAAACACATAACGATTGGGCTTGCACAGGGCAAAGTATCCATAGCCTGTCTGCACATTGGTAGGCAGGTTGATGGGTTCACCTGTCAGTTGGTTGATGAGGTAACCGGTGCGCTTATACGCCTGCAGGTATTTATAATAGCCGCCATCTACACGGCCCACCTGCACCACCAGCGTATCGCCTGCCGATGCTTTGATGGTGAAGCTATGGTTGAGCGCAGCCGTGGCATTGCTTTGCAGCAGTTCCAGTTGCTTAGGCTCAAAGGTGGCCATAGCACTCATGTTCTGCCCTGCCGGGCCCGACATCACTTTTACATTTTCGCGCAGTTGTTTTGTGGTGGTATAGCCTATAAAGTATTTCGCATCTTTCTGCGCGTCAGGTATAGCCACCTGTAGCGTGCACAGGGTATCACCATTGCGTATGCCTTTGTATACCGGCGTTACGCTGCTGCCCTGTGGCTGCACATAGTAGGTGGTGGTAGCAGTGGCCGTTGTGCCTTTCTTCGGGTCGGTAACGTGCAGGGTATAGCTGCTGCCGTCTTTCAGTTCCAGCTCATTGCTGCCATATACGCCGGGCGACAACCTGTACAAATTATGGGTAGCACCATTTCCCTCGCTGATGCGCACCATACCGCTATCTACCAGTATATCACGTGGTATCTTGCCATGCCCGTTACGGTCGCTGATGTTCCGGATAGATTCCATAGAGTATCCTGCCGATACTACTACACCTTCCACATCGGTAATGGTGGCCGATATAACGGGGGCATCCTTCTGCTGCGGCATTTTTATATCCAGCGGTGCGGGTTTACGGCAGCTATAAAACAAAGCCAGCATTGACAACAAAAAAACGATTTTAATACTATACATAGTTGTTATGGTTTTTACAGATGAATATTGAGTGATGCAGCCATGATAGTGCCAAACAGCCCATGTTGCTGATATTTGTAGGTTTGCGATTTTTCATCATACACGCGGCGAACGCTATGTGGCTGGGTACGGTTGAATACATTATACACGCTCAGGTGGGCATCGGCTTTTATACGACTGCTGATGCCGAATTTATACGCCACATCCACATCGGTACGAAAGGCGGCAGACATGCGCATTGCATTTCTGCCCGTATAGGCTGGCAGGGTTTCCAGTCCCGCAAAGCCGGGCTTCGGCACCAGGTACTGGCTGGTTTGCCCGGTGAATGGGCTGCCTGTGGCATATACTACGGTGGTGCTCACGCTCCAGTTCTGCGCCACATCATACATACCTACCAGCGACAATTGATGACGGCGGTCGTAGCGGGCATAGTATTCCTTGCCGCCATTCAGCGAGTCGAACTGCCTTTGCGCTACCGACCATGTGTAGCCTGCCCAGCCGGTAAAGCGGCCTGCAGTTTTGCTTACAAACAGTTCCAATCCATACGCGCGCCCTTTGCCCTGCACCAGTTCATCTTCATACTTATCATTCATCAGCAATACAGCGCCTTCTTTATACTCGCTCAGGTGCTGCATCCATTTATAATAAGCTTCCGCGCTGATGGAAATACCCGCATTGGGTATGCTATAGTAATAGCCAAGGCTCGCCTGGTCGCTGATGGCGGGTTGTATCTTATCGGTAGCGGGGTACCACAGGTCGGTAGGCAGCAGCAGCGATGAGCCGCTAACCATATGCAGGTACTGCACCATGCGTGCATACGATGCTTTGATGCTGCTGCGCTCGTTTATCATATAGCGCAGCCCCAGCCTCGGTTCCGCATGCAGCAATAGCTTGCCGCCCGTGCTCAAGCCGCTGATGCGCATACCTGCAGCTACCTGCCAGTTGCTGTCTATACGCAGCTCATCATTTACATATACCGCTGCTTCGTTATTGTGCAGGTGCTGCCCGTTGCTATTACCAAAGCGTTCTACCAGCGGGCCGTTGCTGCTTACAATGTTGGGGTTGAAATAATGGTTCACAAATTGAAAACCGGCACTCAGCTTATGCCCTGCTATATGCGACAGGCGCACATCTCCATTCACACCCATATCCCTTATAGCCGACTGCATATGTATGGTATTGCTGTTCATCTTACCATCTATAGCATAGCTAAAACCCGAGTAGTAAGCCGTTACATCGCCCGATAGTTTGCTATCCTTGCTCACATGGTTCCAGCGCGCAGACAATATTTTATTGCCCATCTTCATGCCGCTTTGTATATCATCCTTTGCTTGTTTTTCTTCGCCATTGCTGCCATAAGTGTAAGGCTTCAGCACATCGCTGCCCATGTAGCCACTTATATAGAAACGATTGCGGCTATCGGCCATGTAATACAGCTTCGCATTCAGGTCGTGAAAGTGGTAGGGTACCGTTTTCATCACCTGGTCTATATACGTGCGCCTGCCCGCTACCATCAGCGATGCTTTGTCTTTCACCACCGGCACCTGCACACTCGCCGATGAAGATATGGTACCGATGCTCACATCGCCCCTGTATTCACTTAGGCTCGCCTCCTTCGTACGCACATCCATTACCGATGACAGCCTGCCACCATACTTCGCTCCAAAGCCCGACTTATACAATTGCACATCCTTCAGCGCCGTATTGTTGAACACCGAGAAGAAACCCAGCAGGTGGCCCGCATTATACAGCGGTGCGCCATCCAGTAGTATCAGGTTCTCATCATTGGCACCACCGCGCACATACATGCCTATGCTGCCTTCCGTGCCGCTCTTTACGCCGGGTGTCAGTTGCAGCGCCTTTACCACATCGGCCTCGCCACCTATAGCGGGGGCTTTCAGCAGCATGGCTACCGGCAGCTCCGTTTTGCCCATCTGCATGCTTTCTACAAACTGGCGGGTGTT
>JANLJF010000159.1 GCA_029255605.1 Azovibrio restrictus | reverse complement strand
ATATTCTTTAGTAAATCCGCTTATTTCGCACATTCTCAATATTTAACATTTTTCATATTGGTTTCCTTCGTGTTCTTTATATAATTTTGAGCCCCGGAATGAAACTGTTCATAAGATTTTTCCTGACCCTGTGCTTTCTGCTTAGCGGATATGGTAATCTTTATACCTATGCCCACCAGGAGTATATATTCAACTCCCCGGTAAGGCTACTGGAGAGTTCCGATGGTGGCAGCAGTTTTGTACAGCACATTCCGGAGATACATTATCATTCTTCTATACCTGAAGCTGAGACAGCGATAGATGTACTGGAAGTTACCAATAGTGAGGACGAAAATGATGAGAACAATTTCGCACCCGCTAAAAAGCTTCCTGCATCTTTAAATTACTTTTCCAATCTCTTCTATAGCCACGCAAGTTGGCATCTTTCCCAAAGTATCCAAAGTAGCTTATTCCACAGTAAGCAATTATGCATTTCGGCAGGTAGGTATCTGTTACTCTGCGTTATCCGTATTTGATTTAGTGTATAACAGGCACTTAGTTACCTGTTATTTTGTACCATACATGCTTATGCATGTCATCGATGCATGCTGTTAAGCCATGTGTCCTCGCGTTCCAACGCACCTCCTCTTAAAAACATCAAGTAAATCGTCTGCTTCAAAGCAAATAATATGAAGAGAAATCTCATGCTCATGGGCCTGTGTGCTGTATTCTTATACACAAGCTGCCAATCTCACAACGAAGAAAAAGAACCTGAAACCAAGTTCATTGTTACCAGTCCTGTCAGGATGGATACTTCTATTACACAGGAATATGTGTGCCAGATACACTCCATCAGCCATATAGAACTCAGGGCGCAGGAAAGGGGGTATCTGCAAAAGATATATGTAGATGAAGGTCAGTTTGTGAAACAAGGCCAACTCTTATTTCAGATAATGCCCAACCTATACCAGGCTGAAATGCAGAAAGCGCAGGCCGAAGTTCATTTTGCAGAAATAGAATACCAGAATACCAAGCGCCTTGCCGATAGCAACGTAGTATCGCCCAACGAACTGGCGATGGCAAAGGCCAAACTGGATAAAGCAAAAGCAGAATTGGCATTATCCAAAGTGCACTTGCAATTTACAGAGATACGCGCGCCTTTCGATGGTATCATCGACCGCTTCCAGGCCAGGCAGGGCAGCCTGATAGATGAAGGCCAACTACTCACTACACTTTCCGACAACCGGCACATGTGGGTGTATTTCAATGTACCTGAGGCTGAATACCTCAACTTCAAGGCAAATGCAAAAAATGATAGCCTTATGAAAGTGCACCTGAAGATGGCCAACAACCAGCAATTTGAATATCCTGGCATAGTTGAAACCATCGAAGCCGATTTCAATAATGAAACAGGTAACATCGCTTTTAGGGCCACATTCCCCAATCCAAAGAGCTTGCTCAGGCATGGCGAAACTGGTAACATCCTCGTAAAACAGCCATTCAATCATGCACTCATTATACCTCAGAAGGCTACATTGGAAATAATGGATAAGAAGTACGTATATGTGGTAGATAAGAACAATGTAGTACAGCTAAGGGCTATCACTATAGGTGCTGAAATGCCCGACCTGTATGTAATAACAGAAGGCCTTGCCGAGAATGATAAGATATTATTGGAAGGCCTGCGCAAGGTGCAGAACAATGACAAGATATCTTTCAAATATGAGGAGCCTAAATCTGTAATAGCACACCTGAAACTTCCATCTGAATAAATCTAGTATTCAATAACTGAAAGAAACACAATGTTCAACATATTTATCAAGAGGCCGGTCCTTGCGATAGTGATATCTCTTGTCATTATCTTCATGGGCGTACTGGCCATCAATACGCTGCCTACATCGCAGTTCCCCTCCATTGCCCCGCCAAGGGTGATAGTGAGTGTGGCTTATCCCGGCGCCAGCGCCGATGTATTGGTAAAATCGGTGCTCATACCAATGGAAAAAGCCGTGAACGGTGTACCGGGTATGAAGTACATGACATCTGATGCCGTAAGTGCAGGCGAAGCCAATATACAAGTGGTATTCGACCTGGGTACCGACCCCAACCAGGCGGTAGTAAATGTAAAGAACCGTATAGAACAGGTAACCAACAGGCTACCTGTACTGGTACAACGCGAGGGTATCATTGTAAACATACTACAGCCAAACATGCTGATGTATGTGAACGTATACAGTAAAGATCCTAAGGCAAACGAAAACTTTCTTTACAACTTTGCCAATGTAAATATCTTGCGTGAGCTGAGCCGTGTAACCGGTGTTGGTAGTGCACAGATATTGGGTAGCCGTCAGTATGCTATGCGTGTATGGCTGAAGCCCGACCGTATGCGTGCCTACAATATCTCTACCGAAGAGGTGATGGAAGCGCTGGCCAACCAGAGCGTAATAGGTTCTCCCGGCAGGATAGGGCGTAGTGACGGCAAGCGTTCTGAGGCATTGGAGTATGTACTTACCTATCAGGGCAGGTACAATCAGCCGGAACAGTATGCAAACGTTATTGTCCGTGCAAATCCAAATGGTGAGATACTACATCTCAAAGATGTTGCAGATATAGAGTTGGGTAGCGAGTTTTACGATATCTATTCTAATCTGAATGGCCACCCATCTGCGGCCATTGTGCTGAAGCAAACCTACGGTAGTAATGCCAATGAAGTTATCAAGAACATCAAATCGAAACTTGATGAGATAAAAGCCACATCCTTTCCTCCCGGAATGGATTATGAAATTAGCTACGACGTTTCCAGCTTCCTCGATGCCTCTATTGAGAAAGTGGTACATACGCTGGGCGAAGCTTTCATACTGGTAGCTATCGTGGTATTCCTGTTTCTTGGCGATTGGCGCTCTACGCTTATCCCCACGCTGGCCGTACCCGTATCACTGATAGGTGCGTTCTTTTTCATGCAGCTATTCGGGCTGAACATCAATCTTATCACACTCTTTGCACTGGTGCTAGCCATCGGTATCGTGGTAGATGATGCGATAGTAGTGGTAGAAGCCGTGCATGCCAAGATGGAAGAAGAGCATTTATCTCCATATAAAGCGGTGAAGAAAGTATTACGCGAAATAAGCGGTGCTGTTATAGCCATCACTTTATTGATGACAGCAGTATTCGTGCCGGTTGCTTTCATGTCGGGCCCTGTGGGTATCTTCTACAGGCAATTTGCCATTACGATGGCATGCTCTATTGTGCTTTCCGGTGTTGTAGCACTTACGCTTACACCCGTATTGTGCGCTATGATATTGAAGAACAATCATGGCAAGCCAAGGAAGAAATCCCCAATGAATAGGTTTCTCGATGGCTTCAACCGTTTGTTCGATAAGCTGACGGGTAAATATGTAAGTCTGCTTACATTGATAGTGAACAGGCGCGTCATAACCTTTGGTATTCTTGTCGTTTTTGGTTTAGGTATTCTAGGTATATCTCACGGCCTGCCTTCTGGCTTCATTCCCAATGAAGATCAGGGTATGATTTACGCTATTATTCAAACGCCTCCGGGATCTACGCTTGAAAGGACAAATGCTATTTCGCGTGAACTGCAGGAAATAGCAGAACATGTAGAAGGTATCCAGTCAGTATCTGCACTGGCGGGCTACGAGGTATTAACAGAAGGTCGGGGTTCCAACGCAGGTACTTGTTTGATAAACCTGAAAAACTGGTCGAAGCGCAAGCACACGGTAAGTGAAATCATACACGAATTGGAAGAAAAATCGAAAGAGATACCCGGTGCTACTATTGAGTTCTTTGGCCCCCCGGCCGTACCCGGTTATGGTGCAGCAGGTGGCTTCGCGCTACGTTTGCTGGATAAGACCAATAGTGATGACTATCGCGACCTTGAAAAAGTGAATGATGAATTTATGGCTGCGCTGCATAAACGTAAAGAATTAACAGGTCTTTTCACTTTCTTCAGCGCCAACTATCCGCAGTACGATCTTGAAATAGATAACCAGGCTGCCATGCAGAAGGGCGTATCTATTGGTAAAGCTATGGATAACCTTTCTATCATGATAGGTAGTACCTACGAACAAGGCTTCATCAGGTTTGGCAACTTTTTCAAGGTATATGTACAGGCATCCCCAGAATACCGAAGGCTGCCTGAAGATATCCTGAAGTTATATGTGAAAAACGACCGTGATGAAATGGTGCCCTACTCGGCATTTATGAAAATCAAAAAATCTCATGGCCTGAATGAGATAACAAGGTATAACATGTATACTTCTTCTGCCATCAGGGGCGAACCTGCGCCCGGCTATAGTAGTGGTGAAGCCATCAAGGCAATAGAGGAAGTAGCAAAAACATTACCACGCGGCTACGATATAGATTGGGAAGGGCTTTCAAAAGATGAAGTAGGACGTGGTAACGAGGCACTGTATATCTTCCTTATTGTATTAGGTTTTGTGTACCTGGTGCTGGCAGCGCAATACGAAAGTTTTATACTGCCATTATCGGTTATCTGCTCCTTACCCGCGGGTGTGTTCGGTGCTTTCCTGCTCATTAAGTCGATGGGATTAGCGAATGATATCTACGCGCAGGTGGGCCTCGTAATGCTTGTGGGCTTGCTGGGTAAAAATGCGGTACTGATAGTAGAGTTTGCCGCGCAGAAACACTTGCAAGGTGCTACAGTACTGGATGCTGCGATAGAGGGTGCCAAAGTGCGTTTCCGTCCCATCCTCATGACCTCCTTTGCATTCATCGCCGGTTTGATACCTCTGGTATTTGCCCACGGCCCCGGTGCTGTCGGCAACCGTACCATTGGTTCTTCTGCATTGGGCGGAATGCTGTTCGGTACCATCTTCGGTGTTATCATCGTTCCGGGCTTATACTACATATTTGCTACCTGGGCCGATGGTCGCCAATTAATACGCGATGAAGATGAGAACCCGCTGACGGAAGACTTTACAAGCAACAAACGCAAAAAGAAAAAGCTGGGTTTCTTCAAAAAATCGGCAAAGCAAAACCCAATGGAAGAGGACGATTCATTAATTGAAAAAAATAACGACAATGCTTAAAAGCACCGCATATAAATGTATCGGTATCGCATTCCTGTCGCTTACCTACACGGCCTGCAAAACACCGGGACTGGCAAGGCGAACAGAAAATAAAAACGTACCAGCGAGCTATAACGACTCGCAGGATACTACCAACACTGCTACCATCAGGTGGAGCGATTACTTTACCGATCCTTACCTGAATGCATTGATAGATACTGCCATAAAGAATAACCAGGAGCTGAATATCACGCTGCAGGAAATTGAAATAAGTCGTAACGAAATAAGAGCCAGAAAAGGGGAGTACTTGCCCTTTGTAGGCCTGCGGGGTGGGGCAGGGCTCGACAAAGTAGCACGCTATACCAATATAGGTGCTATGGAAGCGAACACAGAAATAAAGCCCGGCAAAGAAATGCCCGAACCATTGCCCGATTATATGTTAGCTGCGCAGGCTACATGGGAAATAGATATATGGAAGAAGCTGCGCAATGCTAAGAAGGCAGCCGTGTCCCGCTACCTATCCAGTGTAGAAGGTAAGAACTTTGTTGTGACCAACCTGGTAGCCGAAGTAGCTAATTCATATTATGAATTACTTGCGCTGGATAATCAACTGGACATTGTAAAGAAGAACATAGATATTCAGAGCAATGCCCTGCAGATAGTGAAGTTACAAAAAGAAGCTACACGCGTTACAGAACTGGCCGTTCGCAAATTTGAAGCGGAAGTGTTGAAAACAAGGAGCCTGCAATACGATATTCAGCAAAGGATAACAGAAACAGAAAACCGCTTGAACTTTCTGCTGGGCCGCTTTCCACAGCCAATAGCCCGGAATAGTAAAGAGTTTGAGCACCTGCTGCCACAAAATATTCATGCGGGTATTCCATCACAATTGCTGGCCAACCGCCCGGATATTAAACAAGCAGAGCAAGACCTGGCCGCTGCAAAGCTGGATGTGAAAGTAGCTAAAGCAAGATTCTATCCTTCTATTGGTATATCTGCTTCCGTAGGATATCAGGCTTTCAATCCTTCATACCTTTTGAAATCTCCTGAGTCCATCTTATATTCTTTGGCCGGCGACCTGATGGCACCACTGATAAACCGTAATGCGATAAAAGCCACTTACTATAGTGCCAATGCCAGGCAGGTGCAAAGTGTTTACAACTATGAGCGCACCATACTGAATGCTTATGTAGAGGTAGCTAACCAACTGGCAAAAATCAACAACCTGGAAAAAAGCTATGACCTGCGCGCAAAACAAGTACAGGCGCTCAACCAGTCTATCAGTATCTCAAACGACCTGTTTAAATCAGCACGGGCCGATTATATGGAAGTACTGATGACACAGCGCGATGCGCTGGAATCAAAGTTTGAATTGATTGAGACCAAAAAGCAGCAAATGAATGCACTGGTTAATATATACCATGCCTTAGGCGGTGGTTGGAAGTAACCTTCTCACACATTATTAGATAAAACGCCACCATCCAGGTGGCGTTTTCTTTATAGTAATGTTATTAATACTTATTAGTATTCAGCCATTCAATTTGCTAATTTCGTTTCCATAATCTTTTCCTTATGGCAAAAAATCAAATAGGCCTCGATAAGCAAAAAAGTAAATTATTGGCAGATAAGCTGAACAACCTTCTGGCCAACTATATGATATTCTATCAGAATACACGTGGGCTGCACTGGAATATCAAGGGTGAAAAATTCTTTGAACTACATTTGAAATTTGAAGAACTTTATACAAACCTGCTTTTAAAGGTAGATGAGCTGGCAGAACGCATCCTTACGTTAGGTGGTACACCGCTGCACACATTTGCCGACTATAAGAGTAATTCAGAAATAAAAGTAGTGAAAGACGTATCTGATGGGAAAGAAGGCGTTAAGTCAATTCTCTCCGCTTTTGAACTGGTGTTAGTCAAACAACGTGAAGTATTATCACTTGCAGGTGATGCTGAAGATGAAGGCACTACCGCTCTGATGAGCGATTACATCCGCGAACAGGAAAAACTGGTATGGATGTACTCCGCATTTATGAAATGACCTTAAAACAATTTTCATGATAGCATACTTAGGTACAGGATTACTTGGCGGCAACTTTGTAAGGGCTATGCTGCGCCATGGCAGGCAAGTACAGGTTTGGAACCGTACCGCCTCAAAAGCCACGGCACTGGAACAATATGGAGCAAAAGCATTCAAAAATGTAGCCGATGCCGTGAAGGGCGCTGACACTATACACCTAACACTGAAAGATGATGCTTCCGTAGATGAAGTATTGGCAGCAGCATTACCGGGCATCAAACAAGGTGCAACTATTGTTGACCATACTACCACATCTGTAAACGGGGCGAAGAAACGCACCGAGGAATGGAGGTCCAAGGGTTTTATTTATCAGCATGCACCGGTTTTCATGGGTCCGGCCAACGCATTGGACAGCACCGGTTTTATGCTTATTTCCGGAGATCAGCAGGTAATTGCAGATTTGGAACCTTCCTTGTCTCAAATGACAGGTAAGCTCATCAACTTTGGCACAGAGGTAGGTAAAGCTGCAGGTATCAAACTGATAGGCAATTGTTTCCTCGTAGGTTTTTCAGCCGGCTTGGCCGATTCCTTAACATTAGCTGCTTCGGTTGATATACCCGCCGATGATGTTGCATCACTTTTCGAGCAATGGAATCCTGCCACAATGTTATCTGCGCGCATGAACAGGATGACATCAGGTGTATATAACAAGCCATCGTGGGAACTATCAATGGCAAGAAAAGATACCGGACTGTTTATAGATGCTGCACAAAAAGCAGGACGCCGACTGGCCATAATGCCGGCAATAGCGGAAGAAATGGACAAGTGGATAGAAAAAGGCCACGGCAATGATGACTGGACAGTTATTGGTAAAAATGCCTTATAGATATAATAATAAAAGAGCCACTCATTCAAGTGGCTCTTTTGTTATGGTTTAGCATTTTGCTTTCTTACATATTTTGTCAGGATAACGATCAGTTGCCCTTCTATCCGTCCTTCTATCTGCTCGGTGTTATTTTCCACAAGCCTTATATTCTTTACTACAGTCCCTATTTTAGCATTTAAAGTTGTACCCTTTACATCCAGCGATTTAGTAAGAACTACTGTATCACCATTTTGCAATATAGCCCCGTTGGTATCTTTGTGCAGATCAACGCTGGCATCATTTTCATGATCACCTGAAGCTTTTGCCCATGCAAGTCTTTCATCATCTAGGTACATCATATCCAGGCTTTCTGCTGCCCATGTTTCATTTTTCAACCTGTTTAGCATACGCCATGTTACTACTTGTACACCCGGCACTTCGCTCCACATGCTGGTCGTTAATCCATTCCAATGTTTATTATCCAGCTCCTCTTTCTTTTCTATTTGTGTCAAACACTTATTGCATATAAGTATAGTGTTTTCTTCATATCCTCCTGTTTGAGGTGGCACTTCGTATGCACTTAGTTTAGCTTCAGCAGCACACAACTCACATTTACCTTCACTACGCGCAAGTAATCTTTCTTCAAGTTTCATAACATTTGTACTAATTGGCCGCAAAGATAAAAAAAGAAAATACTTCATGCACTAACTTTACCGCTATATGTACTCTAAGCAAGAGATATCAAAACAAAAACAGGTATTCTGGACAACATTCGGAAAATACATGCAGCCTGTTTTATCTGCCGATGGGGAAGAAATAAACTGGGTAAATTATAAAACCGGCATAAGTGGCATAACGTTTAAAATGGATGTAGATAACAGGCAAGCAACCATTCAGATACGCTTATCGCAAGTAGATACCACCTTACAAAAGAAACACTATAACCAGTTTTTGCAACTGAAATCAATGCTACAATCGGAACTGAATGAAGAATGGCAATGGCAACCTATGACTGCTAATGAAGATGGCAGAATAGTCAGTACCATAGGTACGCAGCTTTCGGGGGTTTCTATTCACAGAAGTGAGGATTGGCCGGCAATTATATCTTTCCTGAAACCCAGGATTGTGGCGCTTGATGCATTTTGGAGCAACGCTAAGTATGCCTTTGAAAGTATAATGTAACACTGTATATGTTGGCTTTATTTTTATAATGTTATTGTCTATGAGAATCGCTACATACAATGTAAATGGAGTAAATGGTAGGCTGCCTATATTATTACGTTGGTTACAAGAAACAACACCCGATATAGTATGCCTGCAGGAGTTGAAAGCTCCACAGGAAAAATTTCCTGAACAGGCGATAGCAGAATTGGGGTATAACGCCCTGTGGCATGGGCAAAAAAGCTGGAATGGAGTAGCTATACTGACAAAAGATGCTGACATAACAGAAATACGCAAGGTATTGCCGGGGGACACCGAAGATACTCATAGCAGGTATATAGAAGCAGAGGTAAACGGGCTTATTATTGGTTGTCTTTACTTGCCCAATGGAAACCCTGCACCCGGACCTAAGTTTGATTATAAACTGAAATGGTTTGAACGGTTACAAGTACACGCAGCAGAGCTTATGGAGTCTAAAAAGCCTGTAATACTTACCGGCGATTATAATGTGATGCCTACCGAACTGGATGTATACAAACCTGAGAAATGGGTGAACGATGCCTTATTTCGACCTGAAACAAGAAACGCATTTCAAAAGTTAATGTCTCAAGGCTGGACAGATGCCATCCGCACCCTTTACCCTGATGAAAAAATATACACCTTCTGGGATTACTTCCGGAATGCCTATAGCCGTGATGCCGGGCTGCGAATAGACCATTTTTTATTGAGCCCCAAAGTGGCAAAAAAATTGACAGCCGCAGGTGTGGACAAGCATGTACGTGGCTGGGAAAAAACCAGCGATCATGCACCTGTATGGATAGAATTAAAAGATTGATTCTTACTTCAGCATTTTAAATGCATTCATTACGGCCTGGTGGCCTATAGTAGCATGATCTTCATCAGGCAGATAATCAAAATAGCATTTGATATGCTTGTTGTTTGATTGTTTCAGTTTGTCAGCCAGCACATTTGCATCTACTTCCATCACGCGTGGTGGAGTACCGGGTGTTATACCTTCTTTACCTACACCAACATATATACTTGTTGCTTGCGATACCGCCGGCACAGTCTTATTTAGCAAAGAACCATTATCCCACCACAGGCTGGGGCTTATAATGATGTATTTATTAAACAGGCTTGTTTTTTTTAATAGCATTTCTGTAGCCAGCAATCCACCTAATGATTGGCCAATAAGCGTACGTTCATTATTTGTCTTATATGCCCTTTTTATGTACGGTTGCAGTTCTTTCTCAATAAATGCTATAAACTTATCAGAATGCCCTGCCGCCGGATATTTCTTTTTATCATCTTCTACAGTGGTAGGAAATGTAAAATCTCTCAACCTGTTTGTATTGGCGATTCCCACTACTATCGATTTAGGTATTTTGTTGACCCACGGAAAGGTATTGTATTGCACCAAACCGGCTACATGTATAAAGTCCTCATCGGCACCACCATCCAGCAGGTATATGACGGGGTACAAAGTGGTTGAATCAGGATCATATCCTTCTGGAAGGTATATATTCAGTGTTCTTGTTTCTTTCAGTATGTCTGAATGCAAAGAATCAATAACACCTAATACAAATGGACGCTGGGCCGTAGCAAATGTGCTAACGAGTGTAAAAAATAAGGCAGATATGAAATAGCGTATCATTGCAATGGTTTGTGCAATGATACGCACAATTATTATTTCTTCTTTTTAACAGTATTCGTGTGCTTTACGGGTTGCGGTTTAGGTTTCATGGTGGCCTCCTGCAGTGTAGGAAATTCAAATGATGTTATCAATTGAGACAACTTTGTAAACAATGCACTGCTGCGCATATACAATATCATCATAGGAAACATCTTGAAGAAGCCCCTTTTAGCAGTAGTGATATTAAACCATGTGGTTAGGTAGCTAAGCAATGGCATGCCAAAGTATATAATGGCAATGCCGAACAACATGAATGTAGCTTCTTTACTGAAACGTCTGAAAAATATAATATCAATAACAAGGATAAGCAGGAATATATAAATAAAGTAGCCATACAGTGCTATATTATCTCCTCCAAACAAAAGCTGAGAGTTCATCCCGCTCAGCCAATCAAAATATATCGACAGTGGTTGGGGATTCAATTGTTCTTCTACATCAATACCTACCGGTAAATAATTCTTTACAAAGATGTTTACCCATACATAGTAAAAGACAAAAGGAATAGCACCCATCAACACAACACTATATCCTATTCGTAAGAATGGTTCTTTTCCTTTCCACATATGGTAGGCCAGCAGCGGTGCCGATAACGCGATAAATACCAGCGTATCCAACCTTATAAAGGTAGCGAGGCCATACATAAGGCAACTGAAAAGAAATAAATTGTACTCCTTTGTCACGATATATTGGTACATATAGTAAAAGCCCAGGAAGAAGAGTACCATATTACTATAGTCCCAAAGAATGATATAAGTATAGCCATACACCTCCGGTATTGTCAGGAAGAATAGCATAACGATACCGGTAAGGAAAGGGTGGAGTTTTTCCCTTACAAGGCTGTAAAGCCATACAGAAAAACAGATGTACATTATACTAAGCCATACCTGCCCAAATGGATGTACCAGTAACTTATATATTATCTGAAGATCGGTAATGAATGGTGGTTTCAGGAGGTTGGGCGTACTTTCCAACAGGTTTACGCTCCATACAGAATTATTGATGGTATGTTCCTTAACAGCATATTCAGCCAGGGCTTCCGGGCCTGACATTACATCACGGGCATTGGGCGGATAATAGTAGCAACGCCATAAACTGGGAACCGCTAATGCTATGAACAGTACAATAAAAAGCAATTCATATATTGGCGGAAACTTTATTTTCATTTGCTTGAATACCCCAAAATCATAACGCTTTATTACGAATATATTTAGCAGCAGGGTAGCAGCACATATAAAAATGATCACATTGCTTTTTGTAATGGGCATGTGAAACATTTCAATCAGCATTGGCAATAGAGAAAACACTACAATGCCAATGATAGATGACACAGCAAAACTTATTAGCGGACGCAGTTTTACTTTGAATATGGCCAATATACCACGGCCCGCTAAAAACTGCGTAATGATAAGAAATAATAAACCTGGTAAATTCATATTATTTATTTGGCAATCGATTTATAGATATTTAGAACCCTGGCAACATCTGCACTGTCTTTCAATTTCTCAAATACAAAATTCTTCCCTTCAAATATGATACAGCAATTCGCCTTATACTTATCCTTCGAATCGACAGTCGTGGTTTTTAATCCTGAATAGTAATAGAATACAACAGGTTCCGGTATTGAAATAGACTGCCCGAAACGCTGATAATATGAGGGTGGTGGTAATAGTATAAGCGGGTCTTTTATTTTCAGCGATTTTATATGTTCCCGGATACCGGTTGTAGCAGTGTATATGCCGCCCCATCTTATTTTCTTCCGTTCCTCATAACTCATGCGGTCCATATGGTCGTAAATCTCCTCGTTGAATGCCAGTATGCGTTCATCCATCCATGAGTTATAAAAATCCAGTTTAAAATAAATAGTTATAACGAGGAT
>JANLJF010000158.1 GCA_029255605.1 Azovibrio restrictus | reverse complement strand
ACTAGGCGCCTTCGGCGCACATGCGCTAAAAGAAGTGTTGCAACCCGATCAATTGCAGACTTTTGAAACAGCTGTTAAATACCAGTTCTATCATTCCTTTGCGTTGCTGGCAACCGGTATTGTGTTCTCATCATTTCCTTTCAGGCAAATACGCCTGGCAAGTACCTTTTTTATCATTGGTATTTTGCTGTTCTCCGGTTCATTGTACGCACTCACATTGTTAAAAATGAATGGCCAGGTGGGTTTAGGTGGCGTAGGTATCATCACACCCATTGGCGGGCTTTTTTTCATTGCCGGTTGGCTCATGTTGCTATGGGGTGTCGCCCGTAAGAAATAACCGCATTGGCAATCCTGACATATAATTACTAATTTTACATTTCTAAATTCCACATTATGAGTGTTGTTGCATTGATAACTGCGTTTGTGGGCAAGAGTGCAGGCAATGTTTACCTACAGGAGATAGAGGGGAAAGCCATCATTAACCACTGCTATGAAACAACAGTAGCCACTGGGCTATTTTCAGATGTTTTAGTGCTGACAGATAACGAGGACGTAGAGAAGAAAATATTGGCTGCAGAGGGCAAAGTAAAACGTTACAGCCGTATGCCTGATAGTTCTGTAGAGTATGTGGCGGAAGCAGGCTTAGATATCGAGGCAGACATTATATTACACATACAGGGAAATATACCTAACCTGAAGCAAGCGCCAATTGAGAAGCTCCTTAAAACATTTGAAGATGCTACCAGCCGTAATATACAGGTTGCATCTATAGTGTATAAAATGCAGCATGCTGAAGAAATAGCAGACCCCAACCGCATAAAGGCAACATTGAATATGCGTTTGTTTGCTATGTACTTTTCCAGGTATCCCGTGCCTTTCCTTTATCATAAAGATTTGCCAATATCGCATTATGCGCATACCGGTATCTATGCATATCGCAAAGCAGTGCTGTTCAATTTTATGAACTGGCCGGTAGCACCGCTTGAAAGGACAGAACAAATAGAAAGCCTGCGCTTTCTGGAAAATGGGATTGACGTAAAAATGCTTATTAGCCATCAACCAATAACCCAGATATATTCAGCCGCTGCTGCAATAACAGCATAGCTACTTTTATTCCTTGCGTCCTTTTCAATTAGCAAATATCGTCCTGGTTCTATCGCTTATTGCGTTGGATATAACGTACCTATTAGGTTATACAGATTGGTGGTGGCTGCTGGTGGTTATAGGTATCTATATACATGTATTGGTATTCGGGTCTATTTACATTCAGTGGAATTTTTACGTCAAATCGTATAATAACGGTAGTAATTCGGATAAGCATATAGCTATTACTTTTGATGACGGGCCTGCTGAGCAAACAGAGCGAATACTGGACATACTGAAGGAGCATAGTGTACAGGCTGCATTCTTTTCCATTGGTAAAAATGCAGTTGCCCATTCGCAGTTGGTAAAACGCTGGCATGCAGAAGGCCATTTGATAGGCAACCATAGTTATAACCACAGTTTCAATTTCGATTGGCAAAGCAGTAAATCAATGGCTGCAGAAATAGAGCAAACGAATGCTGCCATACAAGCTATTGCCGG
>JANLJF010000157.1 GCA_029255605.1 Azovibrio restrictus | reverse complement strand
GTTACCATAAGCTACGGCACTCTGGTGTTCCATACCTAAATATGGTGCTTCTACCAACTTATACCCGTCCTCATAAAAAGGGTAGGGCCCCATCCAGTATTCAAAGCAGTGCAGCATTTGCTTGGTTACGGCAAACTGCCTGCGTGCTTTCTGCTCGTTATGGCGCAGTGCATAGTAGCTAAGGTTCAGCTCACCTTTCTCACCCATCAGGGTATCTTCCCAGCTTATGTAATCACCTAAATAAAAAGTTACATTATAAGTGTTTATCGGTGCCTTAACATTCCAACCCGCAAGTCTGAAACCATCTATAACACCAGATTCCTCATGTATACCATTTGTAACAACCTTGAAACCTTCTTCAACACCAATTACAATACTAAAGCCACTATCCGGCTCATCGCCCTGGTAATCTTTACATGGCCACCAACTGCTGGCACCTAAGCCCTGGCAGGCTACAGCTATCCATGGTTTACCCGTACTGTCTTTGGTCCATATAAAACCACCTTCCCATGGTGGCATTTTGGCTATACGCGGGCTACCGTGATAATGAACCACGATTGTATAATTAGAATCTACTTTCAAAGTATGTGCTGAAACATCCACCCACCAAACATTCCCTTCTTTTTGAAACGGTAAGTTCAGCCATTTAGAACCGATAACCTCACGTCCTTTAAAGTTTAATAAAGCTTTAGTTTCTAACCATACGCTATCAATTATTAACGGGTCTTGCAAATCTATCTGCAGCTTTTGTGGTTGGCCTGTCACTTTGAAAGCTATGAAGACACTACCATCAATAGACTTATTTGCAGTATCAAAGTTTACACTAAGATCATACCGCTGCACATCCCACCAGTTTCTTCCTGCACCGTTACTACCCCTTAGCGTATCCTGACGGGTATAAGCAAAAGTGGTATTTGCCAGGAGCAAATACCACAGTGTTATAAGTATTGTTTTGCTAAACGTCATTATTTCTTAGCAGGTTTTACATCTACCAGCTCTACATCAAAGATAAGGATGCTATTGGCAGGTATGGCAGGCGAAGGGCTGTTAGCGCCATAAGCCAGTGTAGAAGGTATATACAGCGTACCTGTTGAACCTTTTTTGAACAGCAGGAAACCTTCATCCCAACCTGCGATAACGCGTTGTGCACCTACAGGGAACGGGAACGGCTCTACGTGTTTGAACTCAGGGTCCAGGTTAGAATCGAATGTTTCACCATTCATTGTTTTGCCGGTATAGTTGGCTACTACCGTATCACCTTTTTGCGGTGCTACACCTTTACCTTGTTTTTTAATGGTATAATACAGCCCACTTGCCGTTTTGGTAGCTTTAATATTATTCTTAGTAAAGTATTCCTGCAGCAGCTTGTCATCGGTAGCTTTTTGTGCAGCCGCCGCAGCCGCAGCTTCTTTCTGCTTTTCTTCAGCTGTTTTTATAGATACCATCTGCACGTGGTACATGATCATCTGGCCTTGTCCCAGTTTCATCCATGGCAGTGCTTGTCCCGACATTTTAGCTATCGAGTCTATCGACATGCGGAAGATGGCACTATCGCCTGCACTCATAAAGGTAAAGCCTTCGGTAACATCACCCCTTGTTGGTGGCATTTGCAGCTGGAAGTCGGCTGTGTTGCCATTCATCATCTGGCGGGTGCTGAACAGTACACTGTCATCTACTTTAGACACCAGGTGTACGGATATAAAGTCGCCATACTTAGCAGTAGCGCCCGGAAGGTCTTTTATCATTTTATACTCCAGACCGTTGGGCGATTTTGTGAAACCATCGGCCGGTGCAGCAGGTGCAGTAGTTACAGCTGCCGAAGGATTGGGGGCGCTGTTCTTATTCGTTGTTTTCTTAGACTGTGCCGATGCGCTTGTACCTGCAAGTGCAGCCAGGCATAGAACGGATAGTGTTTTCTTCATTTATTAATGTGGTTATGATTTTAAAAAAATTGATTATCGGATATCCATCAGTTCTACATCAAATATCAATATAGAATTGGCAGGTATGGCAGGCGTAGGGCTATTAGTGCCATATGCCAGGGGCGATGGTATGTAGAAGGTAGCTTTGGCGCCTTTGTTTAGCAAGGTCACACCTTCATCCCATCCGCGTATCACATGGCTGCGGCCTACTGGGAAAGATAATGGCTCTACGTGATTGAACTTAGGGTCGAGGTTGGAATCAAATACATTTCCATCCAGTGTTCGTCCCGAATAGTTCATAAACGCTTTCTGCCCTTCTTTTATCTTTTCGCCCGTGCCCGGTTTGGTGATGACATAATACATGCCGTTGCTGTGCTTCTGAGCCTTTATATTATTATCGGCAAAATATTTCTGCAATATGGCATCATCCTTATCCATCTGCACTGTAATAGAAGCATCGCGTTCCTTATTTACCTCTGCCTGTGTTTTGGCAGATAGCAGTGTAAGTGCATAGAATATTTTACCACCGGGTTGCATCCACGGCTGTGTACGCTGGCTGGCTGCTTTTAGCGAATCTACCGTTACTACGGCTATCATGCTATCGCCGGGGCTCATCATCATGATGGCTTCTGCGAGGTCGCCATGAAACCTGGGTGGGCTTAACGGAAACTTTACAGGGTTGCCGCCATTCTGTTCCCTCGAGTTGAATATGAGTCTATCGTTATTATACAGTGTGCGGATGTGCAACTCTACATAATCACCTTCTTTAGCATTCGTACCTTCCGCATCGTGCAGCATTTTATACTCTATGCCGCTTTCGGTCTTTTTAAACGCAACTTCTTTTTTAGACTTTGCTTTGGCCGTTTTGGATGCTGAACAGGCAGAAACTATAGCCATACCAAGCACTACGGGTATCAGGATGATTCTATTCACTTACTTATATTTTGTAAACAAAAACTATTGGTTGGCAGCAGGTGCACCGTTCTTCACATCCAGTACTTCGATATCGAACATCAGGATAGAATTGGCTTTGATAACATCGCCACGCTCCTGAGGGCCATATGCCAGCGGAGAAGGTATGAACAGTTTTGCTTTCGTACCTTTCTTCAGCAGTTGCAGGCCTTCATCCCAACCGGGTATTACCTGTCCCTGCCCTACAGGCAGTGTCATAGGCTCTACGTGCTGAAACTGAGGGTCAACGTTTGAATCGAATATCCTGCCATCCAGCATTTTGCCGGTATAGTTTACCGTAGCCTGCTGGCCTGCAGCTATGGTAGCACCCGTACCTTCTTTTTCTATAATGTAGTACAGGCCCGAAGCTGTTTTTTGAGGTGTCAGGCCGTTTTTAGAGAAGTAGTCCTGCAGTATCTTATCATCTGCCTGCATTTGTCCGGCAGACTGTTGTTGCTGTGCCTGTTGCATTTCAGCCTGGTTCTTTACGCCTACCAGCACTACCGATGTGATAACATACCCACCTTTCTTCATGAACGGAGGCAAATCACCTTGTGCGGTTTTCATCAGCGAATCTACCGATGTACGGAAGATGGCACTATCGCCGGGTGTCATCAGCCTTAAACCGTGAGGCCACTCATTCTTTGGCGCACCGGGGAAGGATGCAGGCATTTCTATCGGCTGGCCACCATTCATTTTAGCGTAGTCTATCAGCAGCGTATCTTTCTTGCCTTTTTCAGAATAATACATCGCTACCTTCAGGGTAACAACATCGTTTTCGGTTGGTGATTTTCCGTTTTTCTCGTCTTTAAGAATCTGGTATTCCAGACCATCAGCGGTTTTCTTCCATTTGTTATTGTTGCTACAAGCAGTAATGCTGATAGCTGCGATGCCTAATATGGCTGCCGGTACGATACGTTTTATCATTTGATTTTATAAATTATCGGGGGTGAATATCGGACAAAATTTGCTTAAAATATGCTACTGTGTCAATAAAACTTGCGGTAGAGCGCCCGCCGGATGCATTGAAGTGGCCGCCACCATTAAAATAGGTACGGGCAAAGGTGTTTACATCAAAGTCGCCCTTGCTGCGGAAGGATAGTTTTACCTCATCGCTGCGCTCGGTTATCATCACTGCAAAACGCACGGCACCAATGCTTAGGGGATAGTTTACCAACCCTTCCAGCTCGCCGGTGTTTACGTTAAACAGTTTCAGGTCTTTCTTAGATAAAGTGATAAGCCCGGTGTTGTATTTGGGGAATATCTCCATCTTTTCCAGCAGCACATAGCCCAGAAACTGCATGCGCTGTGCGCTCCAGCTATCATATACCTCTTCGTGTATGCGGGTATGGTTCAGCCCCTTGCGTTTAAAGTCGGCTACCATATCGTGCACACTGGCCGTGGTGGCGGGAAAGCGGAAAGAACCCGTATCGGTCATTACACCGGTATACAGGCAGGCCGCTATGTCCATATTTATCATAGCATTATCGCCACACAGGTTGATGAAATCATATACCATTTCGCAGGTGCTGCTTTTGGTAGCGTCGCTCATGGCATAGTCCCACACGGTTTTGGGCAGTAGGTGGTGGTCTATCATCACCTTGGGTTGCGTAGCGGCTTCCAGGTGGGTGGTAAGATGCTTGGTACGACTAAAGTCGTTGAAATCGAGACAGAAGATAATATCTGCATCGGCCAGTGCCTTTTCTGCGTTCTTCGATTCAGCCTCGTAGTTTACCACCTTATCTACACCCGGCATCCACATCAGGAACTCCGGTATCTCGCTGGGTGATACGGGTGTTACGTTATGGCCCTTGGCTACCAGGTAGTGGTACAGGCCCAGCATACTGCCTATAGCATCACCATCGGGCTTGTGATGGGTGGTAATGAAAATGCGCTTAGGGGTACTTAATAAAGGAAATATCTCTTCTATGGGTAGCATCAGCTATATTATGCAAATAAATGAAGCGTCAAAAGTAATGAGGAAAAAGCACTATTTGCATATTGCCCTCGTTAAATAAGACTAAATATCCCTACCTTTGCGCCCGAAATATCAAGTTATATCTTTCTATATGTCAAATCGTACTTTTACAATGATTAAGCCTGACGCGGTACGCGCAGGTAATATCGGCAACATACTGCAAATGATAAACGCAGCAGGTTTCCGCATCGTAGCCATGAAATATACACGCCTGACCATGGAACAAGCAGGTGCTTTTTACGAAGTGCACAAAGAACGCCCTTTCTATGGCGAGCTGACCGAGTTTATGAGCAGCGGCCCGATAGTAGCGGCAATACTGGAAAAAGACAATGCCGTTGCCGACTTCCGTAAACTGATAGGTGCTACCAACCCTGCACAGGCAGAAGAAGGTACCATCCGTAAGAAATATGCTGCATCTATAGGTGAGAATGCCGTACACGGTTCTGACAGCGATGAGAACGCTAAAATAGAAGGCGATTTCTTCTTCAACGGACTGGAGCGTTTCTAAGCGTTACGCAATACACATTATATATAAAGGCCTCTGCTATCCGCAGGGGCTTTTTTTAATGTGTGATGGCGATATTTTTATACTATCCTTCCCAAACATATATCTCATGAAGGCGATAGAACACATCAACCCCGATGGCATGTATAAAAGCCCTGCCTTTAGCCAGGCAGTGGTAACACATGGCACGGGCAAGACCATATACATAGGCGGACAAAACGCGGTAGATGCCACCGGCAAGATGATAGGCACAGACATAGCCACCCAAACCACGCAGGCCATGAAGAACATAGAAACCCTGCTGCAAGCCTGTGGCGCAGGGTGGGATAATGTGGTACGCTTTACCATCATCATGAAGCAGGGGGAAGACCTGATGGCGGGCTTCAAAGCATCGCAGGCATTTACAAGCAAGGCAGCACAGCAGGCAGCCGTTACCGCTATGGTGGTGGCAGGGCTGGCACACCCCGAAGCCGTGGTGGAGATAGATGCCATAGCCTTCCTGCCCGATGAGAAAGGATAAATAAAAGAGCCCTCACTACGAGGGCCCTGTTGTTATTCCTTCATCTTATTTGCGCAATACACATAGATACCCTGCTGCAGAAATGCTGCAAGCCCTTCTTTATAAGCATCGTAGTGAGCTTTATAACGTTCATCGCTAACATATAGTTCCCCTATTTTCTGATATAGTTCTATAGGACAGGTGTAGAATTGCAATATCATATTATAGTGCCTGTGTACCAATGCCTGCACCTCCTCGCTGGCAGGGTCGGCACCCAGCAGGGCTACCAACGCATGGTTGATGTCTTCGCCCTCCTGCTTTATAGCCGCCAGTTGTTCCTTCTTCATAGCATTGATGTTTCGTTTCGATTCATCCAGCTTATCCTGCCCCCAGCGTTCTTTTACTTCGGCCTCCCAGGCAGCTACCTGCTCTTTGCTGAAGCCTTTATACATTTCATCGTAGTTCATTTCTTCATTTTTTAAGTTAACAATGGTGGTATCTATGGTATGTACCAGTGTTTGCAGCCTTGCTATCCTTCGTTGCAGTTCTGCCCTGTGGCCATTCAGCGCAGCCAGTGCATCAAAGTGTACATCATCCAGTATCTCCTGTATCTGTGCCAGGGGAATATCCAGCTCTTTGTAAAAGCGTATCTGCTGCAGCCGCAGCAATTCTTCCCTGCCATAGTAGCGGTAACCGGTATCTGTACGGGCGGCGGGTTTCAGCAAGCCTATAGCATCGTAATGGTGCAGTGTGCGCACACTTACCCCCGATATTTTAGCCAGCTGCTTTACCGTAAACTTGTCCATACCTGTAGATTGAAATACAAAGTAAGGGTATGACGCTGCGTAAGGGTCAAATGTTTTGACAGGTTTTTTTGAAAAAAGTTTTTAGGCTTTTAATACCTTCATTATGATTTCTATGTCATAGAAATCGCTATGATATGGTGCTCCCTTAACCATAAATTAAATAACGAATATTATTGATTTGTAAATAATATTAATATTTTAGCGGCCATTATTCACCATTAACTAAACACATATATGAAAGAGAGAAGAAACCTCCTTGCGAGAGCAGGGATAAAGCAACCCCTATTGGGTATGGCACTGCTGGCTACTTTTGCATCGTGCAAAGAAAAGCCCGAAACCTTTGTTATCCATTCACCCATCTATCCTACGGGTAGCAACAATGTAACCCTTACCTGCCGGAAGATAAGCGGCGATGTAGAGAATGTGAAGCTCTATGTAATGGTATCGAACGTAAGCAGTACGGGTGTGCTGAGCAGTAGCAGCCCCGAAACACTGGTGCAGGAATGGTCTTCGCCCACCATGCCGGTAAGCTATACCAAAAGCGGGGGCTATGGCACCAACAAGCTGGTGAAATACCGATTTGTAGTAAAGGGCAATGACAAGACCTATACGCATACGGTAAGCTTTGCCACCCGTCCGTACCCGGTAGCCAACCAGGCCATACCGGTATATTGTGTGGGCGATAAGGATAAGGTGATGAACCTCGTCTTTATACCCGATAGTGATATAGATGTGATGGATACCTTTTACACCGCGGTGCAGCTGGATATTACCGATGCCTTCCAGAAGGAAGACTGGCTGCGCAGGTTCAGGAAATCGCACAATTTCTACATCAACCCCGTTACCGGCCATGCACACGACTATGATACGGGCGAACCGCATGATAAACCATCCAACTGGAGCAACCTGAGCTTTGCACAGGGCAAGGTGATACTGCACAAAACCGTACTGCGCGACTTTGCCGGTGGTGGTGTGTTTTCTACCGAATACTTTAACCGCGGTACGATACTGCATGAATCGGGCCACGGGCTGTATGGCATGGCCGATGAGTATAGCGGCGGCAGCCACTGGCAGGCCGAAGAAAAGCCCAACAACTTTACATCTCTTGCCAATGCACAAAACTATGCACCCAATGTAGGGCTGCAATCATCTGACGCGAATAAGATAGGCACCGACAACTTTTGGGAACTTTGTAACGATAGCTGTATGATGGATAAGACGGGGCTGAATGTATGGCCTTACTTCTCGCCATGCAGAAACAGGATATTATATGCCATCACCCAACGTGCTAACGGTAACTAAACACATCACACTAAAAACAAGAAACTCATGAAAAAGCATATGTATATAGTGTTGTCGGTTGCCGTGCTGTTACTGGCATCGTGCAAGGGCGAACAACAGCAGCAAGACAAAGAAGACGAACTATCGAAACAACTACCCGAGCTGGACAGGCTGGCGGGCGACTATACACCACAGCAGGACGGTGACTTCAAAACATACCACCTGGCACTGAAAGGCAGGGTAAACAACGGGGTATGGATGATAGATAGCAATGCCACCTACATGCGCCCCGGCAGGCTGCCATACGGCGCTGCCAGTGGTGGCGATATGATGGTAGTATATACCGATGCCAGTGGTAAAGAGCTGGGTAAATACCGGGTAGAACACCCCGGCAAGCAACGCACCTGCGATGATGGTAACGGCGGTATGAAAGTAGCCACCAGCTACGATTTTGAGATACTGCTACCCGGCAGGGAAGATATAGGCAGTGTAACTTTGCAACAGGATGGCAAGACCATTCAGCAATTTAAAGTGCCGGTAAGGCGCAGCCGAGAAGAACGGCAGATACCAAGTACCAACGTGCCCGGTGCGGCAGACACCACACGGGTGATAAGATAGAGAGCTATAGAAACACACCCAAAAAAAGCAGCGGCCCGTAAGCTGCTGCTTTTGCTTTATGTAGAAAATAGACGAGTGAACGGTTTAGTTGATACCCAGCAATTCTACATCAAATATCAATGTACTGTTGGCACCTATCTGTGCGCTTACCTGCCTTTCGCCATAGGCCAGGTGTGGCGGAATGTAGAAGCGGTATTTGCTACCCACATTCATCAGCGGTACACCCTCTGTCCACCCTTTTATCACCGCATTCAGCGGAAAGGTAGCAGGCCTGCCGCGCTGCACAGAGCTATCGAATACCGTACCGTTTATCAGCGTGCCGTGGTAGTGACAGGTAACACTGTTATTGGCCGTAGGCTTGGGGCCATCGCCTTCTTTCAGCACCTCGTATTGCAGGCCGCTGGGCAGCGCCGTTACGCCTTCTTTCTCTTTATTGGCAGCCAGGAAGTCTTCACCCGCCTTCAGGTTGGCAGCAGCTTCCTCTTGTTTTTTCTTGAATAATAAATCTGATATACCCATCGTAAAACAAATTAGTCTGCGAAGATACTTATAAAACCTATTCTACACGCGTGTACCCAGTTCTATCACCTCGCAGTCTTTCATCTGTGCGCCATCTATGGCAAAGCGAATGATGGTGCGCACCTTGTGCCAGCCCTGCTTGCCCGCCGCACCGGGGTTCATATGCAGGCATTGCAGCTTATCGTCATACATTACCTTCAGTATGTGGGAGTGGCCGGCTATAAACAGTTGTGGTTGATGCTGTAGTAGCAGCGGTTTGGATGCCGCATTGTATTTGGGCGGATAGCCACCTATATGGGTCATCAGCACACCCACCTCCTCACACTTCCAGTATTGATGCAAGGGATATTCCACCCGTATATCCTGCCCGTCTATATTGCCATACACCCCACGCAGGGGGCGAAAAGCCTTCAACGCATCGGCAATGGCAGCCGTACCAAAATCGCCCGCATGCCATATCTCATCGCACTTGTCAAAGTGTTTAAACACCTGTTCATCCAGCCAGTTGTGGGTATCTGCTATCAGCCCTATACGCGTCATGGGGTAATATTACGGGTTTTGTGGTAGTTAAGTATTTATTATATTGGTAGCAAATGAGAATAAATCTTTCAGGTCTATTATCTAGCAGGAGGAAAAGAATAATAGCATTAATGCTATTTATAATAGCAGATGTGGTTGTTAGTATTTGGTACACATTTCAGGAGCAGACTGGTGTAGCAAATAGCGTATTTGATTGGATACTATTTGTCTTTTCTTTTGTTATAATAATACCCGGCTTCACATTGTTGTTTATCCTGTCTATACTGTTTGCATTGTTTATTATCAAGATAGTATATCGGTTTACAAAATGGCTTATCACCAAATAGTACACTCCTCACCATCTGTTGCGTCGCACCCTTGTGCTGTATTTCGCTACTGGGCTGGTGGTGTCATTTATCCATCGCGTCATTGCTCCATCAAGGCTGTCATTCAGAATGAAGCGCAGCGAAATGAAGAATCTGCCGGGAAGGAGGCGGTGTAGTACAATAGACTTGCCCAACTACCCATCCGGCAGATGCCACGCTTCGTTATCACTCCGCTCTGCATGACAGTGCTATGGGGCTTGTGTTTCTACTACTCGCGTCTTTGCGAGGAAGTATCTGCGAAGGCAGATATGTACGAAGCAACCTCATCCAAACGAAGGGTGTACGCGCGATTAGATTGCTTCGTGCCTCGCAATGACGGGAGTGGGGTGTGCGCGGTTACCACACGTCGTTTACCTTTTCTCGCGTCATTGCGAGCGATAGCGTGGCAATCTCACGATAACGTGGGATAGTACAACGCGAGTAAACACTCATACCTTGAGATTAGCTTCGCTGAGAAAAGTTACCACGTCGCTGCGCTCCTCGTAATGACGGGTTTTTGTTTCATGTGTTTCATGTGTTTCACGTGTTTCATTGTTTCATATCTCGTGGTGTGAAACAGTGAAACAGGAATTAGCTATTAGCTCGTTTCAGTTCCGATTGCATCCTTTCAAAAAGTGATTCTGCGGCTTTTTGAACTACAACTTTTTGTTCATCTTCAGTTAGAAACTCGTCATAAAATTTGGTAAATAGAATTTGTGCGGTATCAACTCTTACATTATAAGAAAGGTTACTAAAGTCAAAATACAGTTGAAAGGCAATATCAAATGTGCGTACTCCATTCTTTTTAAAGTTTTTATATCCAATTGTGAAATGGAGAAAATTGCTTAATAAATGGTTTACTTCATCTTCGTTTTCTATTGTAGTTAATAGGCCATGAATGCTAAAATCTTTTACATAACCTTCACTGTCAACATATACTACTTCATTTAAAAAGAGATTGCGATACTGTGAAAGTTCCTCTTGTAAGTAATAGACAAATGGTACAATTTTATTGCTAATAAGATTTCTTAAGATTCTTGCAGTTTTTGATATTTCTACTGTTTTTTTATTACTAAGTTCTTTCTCAAATAAAGCAAGTCTTTTTTTCCAATCATCTTCTTCATCTAAACTTTCACCTTTAGCCGCTTTAATTTTCAATTCTAAAGACCAGATTAATTGAGTTGCTATATAATCCACAAACGCTGGAATATTGCCTGTATCTGCCTGATTTAACGCTAATAGGTAATTAGGCTTATCACTTGATTTGATTATTACCGGAGGATAGCCGTTTTTTATTAGTACATAGTTCATCAATAATCTTGATATTCTACCATTACCATCATCAAAAGGATGTATGCGTACAAACCTGTAATGCAAAACAGCCGCTATCTCATATGCCGTAAGTTCTTTCTTTTCTACTTCTTCTCTGTACCATTGCAATAGTTCCCCCATTTCAATAGCTACATTTTCAGGATTAGTATAGTGAAATATCTCACCATTCTCTAATCTTACATGATTAGCATATTGTTTGTATTGCCCTATCTCTATTTTGCGCTTTACAGTCTGTCCGTCTGCTGTTACAGCTTCTTTATAAAATGGACTAACAAGTATTATTTCATTGAGATGCTTAATGAATGCTTCTGTCAAGGGAGTTTCGTTATCATTTGCTAAATCCTCTACTAGTTTTAATGCTACATCACTGGCACCCATTTCTTCATAATCACGCCTTGAATGGCTACCACCTACCTGTCCAAATATTAAATAGAGTTGTGTTTCTCCATATGTAAGCGTATTACCTTCTATGTGGTTCGTGTTATAGTGAAACTCTAATCTAATTTTTTTATCAAAAGCATCTTGCTGCTCTGCTGTGAGCGGTAATAACGACTGTAATTCACGATATAGGTTTTCAATAGTTTGCGCTGTTTGCCTACTTACCATTTTGGGATAGTTTTAATTAAAATTACTGTTTTATATAGTATTATAAAACCTGTTTCACTTGTTTCACTGTTTCACACCACGAGATATGAAACAATGAAACGCATGAAACACGTGAAACAACATTTGGGTTATTCCTCTTTTAAGAACCTGTTTACGGTAGCAGCAGATATGCCGAGTTCTTCCGCTATATCTCTCTGGGTCCAGCCCTCGTCATCCAGTTGTTTAGCACGTCTTACCAGTTCATCTCTATCTCTCTCTTCCGCCGTCTTGAGATGTTCATACTCACTACTCACCCCCGCGGTAGAAAATTGCAGGAAGTTGTGCGGCTTTTCTATGCGGCAGAGGAGGACGTTTTCGGTGTCGTACTTTATCTCTGTGGCGCGGGCCTTTATCTGCTTCAGGTAGCGGATGCTTTTATCGCCCTGGCTTTCACCTATGCAAAAACTACTATCACAAAAGTTGATGAGCATCTTGCTGCCTTGCAGGTCGTTACGCGTCATGGGTTTGCACAGGTCGCGCTTGGGGGTGTGAGCAAGGGCCAGTATGCTAAGTCCGTAGCGGGCTTTCAGTGCTTTTAGCTGCTTCATCAGGGGCAGGGCATCTTTGGCGCGTTCGGTTTCGTTCTTCAGGTAGGTCAGGTTATCTATCACCAGCACCTTGGCTCCTGTTTCCTGTATCGTCTTTTCCAGCGAGAAGTGGAGGTATTCCTCAAAGTCGTCAAAGTGGTCGGGCACCTCGCTTTCAGGGTTTATCTCTGCACGGTAGAAGTGTTTGTCAAACTGATAATGATGCGTATAATTGATACTATACCTTGCTTCAAATTGCTTGTCAAACAACTCAAAATCGAAGTACACTACCGGTTGTGCCTGTGCTTCCAGCTTAAAGCCCGGTATAGCTTTGCCCGTACTGATGCTATCGGCTATCTGCACAGCCAGTATGCTCTTGCCCACATTGGTATCTGCAAACAGTATGCACAACTCACCCTCGTGCCAGTACTCGCTGAAGAGCATGGTAGGTATGGGTCGTTTGCTGGCTTGTTCCAGCCATTCATTACCCTGCATTACAATGAATAAGCCTTTGTGATAGCTGGCACGCTTTGCCAGTTCATCTACCCGTGCATGCAGGGCTGCAAGGTCTATCTTCGGGTTATCATATATCGTAGGCAGCTTCTGTGGCTGCTTTTCACCGTTATTATTATTCTCTAAATTACTCATAGTGATATACTTTTTGTCAGGGACAGGATATGCGTTTTTTTATCCCTCCCAATGGTTACTTGAAAAGGTTTAAACAATAAATGAATGAATATTGCAACGTAACTGTTGCCTGTAAAACACTTTGGATAACGGCGTGTAGACCTTGCGACGTATATTGGGTAGGGTCGTCACCCGTTCATGCTGTT
>JANLJF010000156.1 GCA_029255605.1 Azovibrio restrictus | reverse complement strand
CACATCTTCACGCACTTTATCCCATGCACCGCGCAGTGTAAGAAGGCCATTCAGCATACCACCCCAAGATGGTGCAATCAACATCACAGAAAACACCGTACCCAAAGACTGTGCCCAATCGGGCAGTGCAGTATATAGCAAGTGGTGCGGCCCAGCCCATATATATATAAATATCAGCGCCCAAAAGTGGATAATAGACAGACGATAAGAATACACAGGACGATTAGCTGCCTTAGGCAGGAAGTAATACATGATACCCAAGTAAGGCGTTGTAAGGAAGAAAGCCACCGCATTATGGCCATACCACCATTGCACTAAGGCATCCTGCACACCTGCATACCATGAATAAGATTTCATCCATGAAAAAGGTATCTCCCATGAGTTTACAATATGCAGCATAGCTACTGTAACAAAAGTGGCGATGTAGAACCATATGGCTACATACAGGTGGCGTTCGCGGCGTTTGATGATGGTACCAAACATATTCCAGCCAAACGCTACCCACACCAGTGTTATAAGTATGTCTATCGGCCATTCCAGTTCTGCATATTCTTTACCTGTAGTATAACCTGCCAGTAACGTAACTGCCGCCAGCACAATAATGAGCTGCCAGGCCCAGAAATGGAATTTGCTCAGCTTATCGCTAAACATCCTTGCCTTACACAAGCGTTGCAGCGAGTAATACACACCCATAAAGATGCCATTACCCACAAAAGCAAATATTACCGCATTGGTATGCACCGGGCGCACACGCCCAAATGTTGTAGCAGCTGTGCTAAAGTTTAACTGCGGGAATACTAATTGAAAAGCTGCCAGCAAGCCTGCCAACATACCTACTACGCCCCAAAAAATAGTGGCATATGCAAACCACTTTACGATCTTGTTATCGTAGAAAAAGCGATCCATACCCTCTGACTGAATAGTAGCTGTTGTTACCTGAGAACCTGAATTAAAGGCCGTATCCATGTATTTGTTTTTATTAATTGGCTGAATTATTTTTTATCAATATTGTTATCATATAACATACGCATAGCTGCACCTTCCTGATCTTCAAACTGGCTGGACTTAACGCTCCATATAAACGCAAAAAGAAAGAAACCTGCAACGAGAATACTGATAGCTACGAGGACAAAAAGAACACTCATTATACCTTTGAATTATAGGCCAAAACTAATATCGCATAGACGACAATAGTATGACTAAACCCCTGCTAAAAACTGACAGTAATCAGTGATACCTACCTGGCTTGAAGTGAAAGACGCAGGCGCCGTGCCCAAATGCTGCTGGCCCCCGTTGTTATAAGTATGATACTCAAAGTACTTGCAGGCATTAAAATAGCAGCTATCATAGGCTCCATATCACCTCTTACAGATATATACAATCCAACGATATTGTAAAGAATAGAAACTATGAAGCTAAGATTGATGATTGACCGTGCCGACCTTGCCAGCCTGAGCAGCCGCGGCAAGTAAGCTAACCTTGAAGCATCCAGTATGGCATCACAAGAAGGAGTAAAATTATTAATATCATCCGTCAGCGTAATGCCTACATTACTTTGCTGCAAGGCACCGGCATCATTCAGCCCATCGCCTATCATGGCCACTTTTGTGCCATTTTGCTGCAGCTGTGCTATGTATGTAAGTTTATCTACAGGTTTTTGAGAAAATAGTAATTCACTTTCTTGCCCAAGAAGTTTTCGCAAGTCTGCTTCCTGCCTGTTATTATCTCCTGAAAGCAACGATATTTTACACATGTCGCGTAGTTCCGGCATTACCTGAACGGCAGCATCCCGAAAGTCGGGCAGAAAATAATATGCCGTTATTTTATCATCAATACGCACATACACATTTGCTTTATTATCTGCATCTTCTACAACACCTGTAAATATTGCCGAGCCTATACGAATTGTGTGTTTGCCAATGGTAGCCTTTACGCCGCTTCCGGGTATTTCTACCCAATTATCAGGTTGTATTTTTGCATGCGGCCCTAATATCTCGCACAAGGCAACGCTGTGCGGATGCTGGCTGGATATAGCCACTGAATAGACCATTGCCTCCTCTTCAGCAGATAATTGGTGACCTGAGGTACTATACGTTTTACTGCCCTGGGTAAGCGTACCGGTTTTATCAAACACAATATGGTCAATATTTCCAAGCTGTTCTATCACGGTAGCATCGCGCAGGAACAGGCCATTATTGCTGAATATACGAAGCAGGTTACCATTCGTATACGTTGCAGATAGCAAGAGGGCACATGGGCATGCTACTATCAGCATGGCCGATACAGCAGGCAATATTTTTGAAGCATCATACACGGCCCAATACAGAGCTGTTATAGCTGCCAGTATGAACAGAACTATTGTAAAGTATTTACTGAATTTGTGAATGATGCTTTCTTCTTCGTTGGCTGTTGTCTTATTATTTGAAAACGCATGGTTATTCCATAAAGATGTGAGGTAGCTGCCGACAACAGGTTTAATCACCTGCATCAGCAACTGGTCTCCCTTTTGCCTGCCACCGGCATATACAATGCTTTTCTCCGGCAGCTGCACAGGTTCGCTTTCACCGGTAACGAAACTGTAGTCTATACGTGCATTGCCTTTTATCAAAATGCCATCGGCAGGTATGATCTCGTCATTATGAAGCTGTACAATATCATTTTCTTTCAATTCTGTTATTTTCGTGCTTACTACGCTGCTACCTTTCAGCACATCTACAGCTATAGGAAAATAGGCTTTATAGTCGCGGTGAAAGGATAAAGACTTATATGTTCTTTCCTGCACTACCCTGCCTACCAGCATAAAAAAAACAATGCCGCTCATGCTATCAAGATACCCTGAACCAATACCTGTAAATATCTCGTAAAGGCTTCTTGCATATGTGATGATCAGCGCCAGGGCAATAGGCGCATCAATATTCAGTATTTTTTGTTTTAACCCCGCCCATGCCGTTACAAAAAATTCTGATGCTGCATAAAAGAATACCGGCACTGAAAGTATAAGATTCAGCACACGAAACAACATAGTATATTGCTTATCTATGCCCGCTGATGACAGGTATTCGGGAAAACTCATCAGCATGATATTGCCAAAACAAAAACCTGCTACACCCAATTTATATATCCGCCGTCTATCGATGCGCTTAGTTTTCTTCCCCTCACTATCATCCAGGCTTATATGCGGTTCGTAACCCAATGTTGCTAACAGCTCTACTACTTTTCTTAAACTGACTTTATCCGTCAGAAAGCGTATGGTTACTTCTTTAGTTGTAAAATTGAGCCTGCTTTCCACAATACCATCATTCAGCTTGTGCATATGCTCCAGCAGCCACATGCAAGAACTGCAATGGACACCCGGAATGTACAATGTTACAATAGCGTGTTTCCCATTATAAAATTTATAAAGCTGACCGGCTATAGCAGCATCATCCAGGTAGGCATATTTATTACTGCGCAGTGTTTTAACCTGCGACAAACCGGGATGACTGCTCAATTGATAATAATCGCACAGCCCGTTTTGATTAATGACTTCATAAACCAGTTTGCAGCCTTCGCAGCAAAACACTTTTTCTTCTACATGTATATTGGCTGTGATACAGGATGCCCCACAATGATAACAGCTAAGTTTGTTAGCTGCTACTTCTTTTTCAACAACCTTACCTTCATCAGTGGTGAACATTGATCTTTCTTTGTGAGCGTATTATGGAGGTCATCAGAAATGCCTCTTCCACATATAGTAGTTCTTTCAGCACTATCTCTATCAGAAGCATTTCGTCGCGCAACGTTTTATATATAATAGGATAGCTAAGATTAGAATATAGCGGCAATGCCACTACTTGCAGTTCACTAAGCAGTGATAATATTTTAAGGTGCGACTCCCTGAGTGTTACCAGATGTGACTTATGCCCTATTTCGCAATTACCGGAGCATGCTGCACAATTGTGGCCGGTAGCATCCTTATCATATAACTGATGCAGGTATGGCGTGAGCATTTCCTTCCTGTCGTACAGGTAATAGGATATTGCCTGCAACAATTTTCCACAAGTATCTGTATAATTTTGGGTAACCTGGTGAATATCCAGCCTGCTCAGCTCGGCTTGTTTATCAGCAGCTTGCTGCACCATTGCACTTATTACATCGTAATAATCCACATGCAATTTGTCTGCCAATTCCTTTAAGGATAACATTTCGTATTGATGACAGTTGAGCTTTATCACGGGAATTACTTTGGTACAAAAGTACCCGCTATCGGATAGCGCCGTTATGACTGAAATACGGACAAAAACTGATTTAAATCAGTATTACCCTACTAACACAAAAGGGCTGCGATATAAGCAGCCCTTTACAAAAAACACATATAATACTATTACTGTTTCAGAGATTTGACCAGCATATCAATATACAGATCGATATATACCTTGGTATTATTATTCAGGTTTTCATTAAAAACACAATTTATCTGCAACCCACGCAGCGTACTAATGCTAATTAGTGCAATCGTGTCTAATTGAGATTCACAAGCAGCACTGAATTCACCGGTTTCAATACCGTACGACAATATCGATTTTATCAGGTCCAATTCAACCGTATCATACTTTTTCTTCACGCTGGACATCAGGCACATACTCGACATAATGTCCGAATCGGAATTAATTATATTTAGAATGAGGCCCTTTTTATTATTCAACTCATTATGTATTGTTGCTGCAAATACCTTCAGTTTCTCCTCTGCAGTTTCTTCCATTGATACGGCAATCTCAATTTGGCGGAAGACATCAGCTTTCTCTTTAAAAAGAACCGCCTCAAAGATATCTTCTTTGGTAGCGAAATAATAGTACAGGCTACTTTTGCCTTTGCCTATGGCTTTTGCAATATCCTCCATTGTCGTTTTCGCAAGACCGTATTGCTGAAACAGCCCTTTGGCAGCCTCAATAATATTGGCTTTCATTAATCCTTCTTTTGCAATTTCCATCATACGTTTATAATACTTATAGGGGGTTAATAGAATTCAAAATTATAACGTTTATATGACCGTGTTTGTAACCATTTTGTTAATGAATCGGTTGAGCCAGGCCGTGCGTGTCAGGGCATTGTAAAAAACAATACCAACCACAGCACACACTATACCGGCTACCACATCTGCTATATAATGGTGGCTGGTATAAACAGCCGCAAACCACACACCAACCATTATAGTAGCGAAAATGACATTAATATAACCTAGCCTGTTCCTTAAGCCATAATACAGCACCAGTGTTGGATATGCGGAATGCAATGATGGCATAGCCGCAAATACATTTGACCCTTTTGCATACAGTGATTTAAATATTTCTACCCCGAAAAAAGCATCGAACCTCGATAATCCCGCTGTATTGCTTAATGTACCGGGTTCAAAGGTGAATCCGTGGTTTTGTACGTACCATGGAGGTGCCGCCGGGTAGGTATAATAGACTACAAAACCTACAAGGTTTATCACCAGGAAACTAAATGCAAAATGAAAAAATTCCTTTCTATGCCTGGCGAATAAATAGCCGCCAAAAAGTAAAGGCACCGGCACCCATGTTAAATAAAAGAAGCCGGTGAGTATATCCAGAAATGTATTATTATGCAACAACCAATATTCATTGGGGGTAATGATGCTGCCATTATATGAAATGCCAAACCAGTTTTTTTCAAATGCATATAGGTCGGCTATGTACACTGCATTAAGTTTATAGTTGGGAAATGCTTTCATATAGTCGAACAGCACCCAGTACACTATAAAAACAGAGAACCCTATTACAAATTTCCGCGTTTTTACAGATGCGAAATACAGGATATTTACCATTGAAATAAGAAATACCTGCTCGGGCCTGAAGCCTATCAACAAGTATGACAATAGCATGTACCCAACCGTAATTGCTGCCATCATCAGCAATTGCCTGCCCTTGAATAACGTACTGGACTTCAAACTTTTCACTAATGCTACAATCATAATTTCTACTTCATTTTCGATTTCCCCCGGTTATCGCGAGCAACACGAGAGTATATCGATATATTCTTATCGAACAAAAACTGGAATAGCAGTTTTGTGTACGATGTATGGTATCCTAATGTTTCGTAATAAGAATTTGCAATTTGCTTGATCTTCGGCAGTTTATTCCATGGTATAGATGGGAAATCATGATGTTCATTATGATAGCCCACATTCAGGTTTACAGGGTTTAGTACGCCATAATAACTTTTGGTTTCCTGGTGGTCTCCGTGCGTCAGGTAGTGTTCTTGTATCCAGCGGGCACCTAATGGGTGTAACCCAATTGAAAAGAAGAAACTCAACACCAGGAACATTGTAGATTTAACCCCTAAGAAGTATATAACCAATGCCATAAAACCAAATTGAACAATCCAGTTTACCAATGTCCAGCCATCAAATATTTTTATCTCTTTAGTAAGCCGCAACGGACGCAATAACTGAAATACAGGATAGAACAATAACCACAGTGCTTTACCTAATGTGGAGTTATCTATCAACTTTGCCTCCCAGCGAAATGGCATATCTGCATCCAGCTCTTCTACACCCTGGTATGAATGGTGCTTCAAATGATATTTCTGAAATGAAACCGAACTGGGGAATACCAATGGCAGGTTGGCCAATATGCCTGATAGTGTATTGAGTATACGGTTTTTAAAAAGAAGGTTGTGCGCACATTCATGAATACAAACAAACAGGGTATGGCAGGCAAAAGCACCAACGCAATATGACAACACTATTATTAACCACCATGGGCTTTCTTTCAACACAACAGCCAGGGTTAATTGTACAGCCACACACAGCGCTATTACCAAAATGGTATAAGGGTTACGACCTATCAACGCCCTTATTTCAGGATGCTTGTTGATGATCTCCTTTGTACGCTTTTTGTGTGGTTCGCTTTCATCAGACCATACAAAGCTTTTAGTATTTCTATTTGCGACCATTTACAGTTGTTCGTTTTAGTTGTTGCAATAGTGTTTTATAGTTGATTATTCCGATCTGAATATCTTATCCCACAATACAGAGCTTACACCATACTTCTTGCTGGAATCCTGGTAATGATGCAGCATATGATGCCGCTTCAGTTCTTTCCAGAATTTGCTCTTGAAATTGTAATGGTGCAAGGCATAGTGACTCATATCATATATCAGGTAACCTGTAACAAAACCAGGAAAGAAAGCATGAAACTGCACTTCATTAAATACTGCAGACAAAATGAAATAAAATAATACAGCCAAAGGAATGCTTACCGATGGCGGCATTACCAATCGTTTTACATCGTTAGGATAATCGTGATGCACACCATGAAATACAAAATGGATACGCTCCATAAACTTCCCTTTGGGGGTAAAATGAAATACAAAACGGTGCAAAACATACTCTATGAGCGACCACCCAAGTATGCCTAAGAAATAGAACAATAGGATAGTACCGGCATTTGTATGCAGCACAAAAACACTTTTACCCAAAAAATATAGCACTACCGGCACATAAATAAAAAGCGGCACACTGAAATGTACTTTTGACATTGCTTCCATAAAGTTGCTTTTAAACATCCTTACGGATTCTGTTGAATTAGAAACAAAATTCTTTGCCATGGTTTTTCTATGGTTTTATTCTTTCTAATATGGTAGCACCCGTTGTTACATCTGTACCCTTCAGTTCTATATATATCACATTGGGCGACCAAAATGTACCTCCGTGAATTTTTATATAGATCCTTTTCAACACTGCCTGCTTGCCTGAAATATTCGCAAATACGTAATAGTTATCATCCGCAGCTTTTTTTAAGTACAACGGACGTTTGTTGTATGCCAAAAACCTCATCTCATAGTTATCTTTCGATAGCTTCTTTACGTTCAGCCCATAAGCAAATTTTCGCTGTATAAAGTTTAATTCTTTTCTACTACCATCTTCCGCATAGCGCAACCAGAAGATATGAACCGGCTCATCTGCATTCAATACACCATTCTTAAGGTTCAACTCATAAACTATCGTATTCTTATTAGGGGTACGCTGCACATAAAAAAGCATATTCTTAATACCGGATGGTATAGGCATGGTATCCTGCTCTTCAAAAACAGGCATTAGTGTATTGGCCGCAGCTTTATCTACTGCACCCAATAGCAAACAAGCCAATAGCATTATATATATCTTGTATCCTTTCATTCCAGTTTAATCATCTATTGTTTTGCATCCAGTGCTTTCTTTGCATCTCTGAGGCGATTGATGGCCGTGATGTTGGTAAGCACTGCCATTATCGTAATAGGGAAAGTAAATACAGACATAGTTTCAAAGACATGGAACGGAATACCCCGAATAAACAATTTATAATCGCCACCTATAAAATGAGCCGTAACACCACAGGCTATAGCCGTAATACCTATCAACACCACGCGTTCGGGGCGCTGCATCAACCCACCTTTACATTCAATACCTAAGCCTTCAGCACGTGCGCGTGTATAGCTTACCATCATAGAGCCTATCAGTGCTATAAATGCAAATAGTGAACTGAGGAAGTAGTGGTGCGATACCAGGTAATAGCATATACCGAGGAACATTACCAACTCGCTATAACGATCGAGCACAGAATCATACAATGCTCCGAATTTTGAGCTCATATTACCGAGCCTTGCCACCTGCCCATCCAGCATATCAAACAGTCCTGCAAAAAGCACCAGTGCGCCTGCCCATCCTACATAAGAAAGGTCTCCACGATTGCCTACTTCTGCACCTTTAATAAAAATGATAGCTACACCTATATTCAGCATCAGGCCGATGGTAGTAACTGCATTAGGCGTCAATCCTATTTTTATCAACAGCTTAACGAACGGATTTATAACCTTATAAATACCGTGTTGCAATGAATCCCGTGTTGTATTAACCGCTGTGCTCATAAATAACTGTTTTAAAAATCAAACTTGAAACGTGCACGAATACCCAGATCTGATACATTAGGGTTGTCGAGGTACGTGAAACGTTTTACCACATCAACCCTAAAGAAGTTGAATATATTACCAATACCTACACTTCCTTCTATGTAAGGTTTGTTCTCCAGTGTATAGGTTGCAGGTGTGCCGTCTGCATATGTTGGGAACTTCAACAAATCGGGGTCGTTACCGGGCAGGTTCTCGCTACGCACGCCGCCGTACAGCATCTTCAGGTTGATGTATTCTCTAAATCTTGTTTTCTTTATCAATGGTATTTTATTAAAAATGAAACCATTGAAGCAGTGGTCAATAATCAGGCTGGCATAGTGATCACTGACGAACTCCAGAAAGTTCATCAGGTTGTACGACTGTAATTGTAGTGAATATGTTTGGTTGGCGCGGTGTATGGCCAGCAGTGGGTAAGGCACCTTACCAAAGATATTGCCACCTTCCAGCACCACATCGCTATAACCCAACTGCGACATGTACACGCGTTTGTAAATATTCGCAGATATGTTTTGGTAATTATACTGCCCGTTAAAAAGACCGTCTATGCCTGCTATTGCCCTTACTGTAAATACCGGGTAGCGGTTGGGCATAGGAATGCGATATTGCTTACCCTGGTAGAATTCTTCATTGGGAGCCCAGCGCAATTCAAGGCTGAGTTCTGAAGTGGTGATGGAGTTAACCTTCTGCAGTTGGTATGGATTCGCAATTTCTTTTACATACTCCAGTTGGCCGGCGGCTTGTTGCCTCCAGTTTTTAAATCCTGCACGAAATGAAAAATGATTGCGCATTTCATGCAGGTAGTCTAATACATAAATATCATTGTACAGCCATTTATCATTCACACCACGCTTGATAGATAGCAACACGTTATCTTCCTGTATGAACTGTAGCTCCTGCCCGGGTATCTTCGTATCTTTTTGATAGTTGGCACGAAGCACGCGAACGGGGAATTCAAATATCGAACGATTGGTAAACGAATAGGCCCCGCCTATATAGTATTTCCACTTTTCATCCTTAAAGCCGTAGGCTGCATATGTTTCTATCGTATAGCGTTTGCTGAAGGTAGTGGTAGTGCGCCCACCGAACCTTAACCTGAAACCTTCTACGGGATTGAAGCTGTAGAAGGTATTTACAGGCCCCACCTCTACGTAGGGCGTTATACGCTTGTAGCCTGCTATGAGCATGGTACCAATATCCATCACTCTTTTAAAAGAGCGCGAATTGCGTAAGCTGTCGATATTAGCATAGGTGCGTGCTTCGGCAGCGGTTAATGAATCGTGCCTGCTGGTGTTCCAATAAATTTCATCCTGCTTACCGGCCTCAGCATCTGTTACTAAAGTTTCACCCTTATAAAAATCATCCGGCCTTACGTTATTTACCAGGAAATTTTTAAATGAAACCGTACGCTGCCCATACACACCGCCCGATCGCTTTTCAGAGATACCAAAATCTGTCTTTACATCTGAACGCGAGAGGTAGTATTTATTGTCGTTTGCTTTCTGAAAATCAAGGTTGATATCAAGGTCGCGTACCCAGTTGAGGTTAATATTTTTATTAACGGTCATTTGTACCTTCTGCACCGCGTAGTTGGTGTCCAGCGTTACATATAGCCTTCCCTGGAATAACATATCCGTTTTATTGCGTGGATAAAAACTCAACCCTACCAATTTTATATTGTCAACCATTACAGTGTCCACAATAAAAAACTGGTAAAACGAGGGTGCCATGTTGGCAATAGGACTTAAGAACTGGTTGGTCATCACAGTAATGTTATTGCTGTATATGTCCACATCCTGGTACATGTGCTTTACATAGGTATTCAGGCCTACATTGTCCAGGTATTCACCAAAGTTTACTTTCCGATCTCCTTTGACTATGACTTTGTTCTTGTCACCTTTTTTCCTGAAATAGTTATCGGCTATCTTTTCCTGCAGGTATAATGGCATCAATGCCTTATCGGGCACCGATGTTGTGTCAATATTATTGATCATATACTTGAAGGAGCGAAACAGGCGGTTCTTGCGTAATTTTTCTGGGGTATTGGTAAGCGCCAGTTCCAGCTTTTCATACGTCTGATATTCCAGGTATTCATTATTCTGGCTCCTGTTACCATCCCTATGTTCTATCACTTTTCTTATCAGGTCTACAGCAGGATTGTTCTTATTACGATACTTTACCTTCTTGGGTTTTACCAACACCTCCTGTAGTGAACGGTTGTCGGGCTGCAAAGAAATATTAAGGGTTTGCGTTTTACCCGGATGTATTTTAAGTGTTACCGTTTGATAACCAACCAAAGAAACCTGCAGCTTTGTTTGCTCGCTTTCAGACTTCAGCTCGAAATAACCATTCGGATTGCTATTGGCGCCCAATGGCGTGCCGGGGAAAAAGACACTTACAAATTCGAGCGGTTTCTTTGTCGTTGCATCTTTTACATACCCTTTTATAATGGTGGTTTGGGCTATGGCGGGTATAGCACACAACCACAACAACAAGATTGCTGCCAGCCTAACAAACATATTTCCTGTCTTAACTGAATACATACGTCTTCTGCAATAAATAATTATAACTAATCCCAACTAATACGGATACCAATACTTTTGAAAGTGCATAGTTGACATGCCAATAATCGGCCAGCAGGTACATACCACCTGCATTCAATGCCAGGTTGCCGCACCATACCAGCAGGTATCTGAATGCTTGCTTTTTTGCTTGTTTATCCGCCGCATCAAAAACCCATTGGCGACCTAATAAAAAATTAGATACACCACCACTGATATTACCGGTAACCGTGGCAGCCACATATACCATGCCCAACACCTCTACTGCCAATACAGTAACGAGGAAATCGATGAGCGAGGCGATGAGTGAAGCTGCCTGTGCTTTTAAAAAAGTTAACATTACAGGTATTCTATGCGTATATCATTATCCACATTATCACATTGGTATAAACCCCGGATAGCACATCATCTGCCATTACACCCCACCCACCGGGCAGCTTCTCTGCCCTTCTTATGTATAAGGGTTTTACAATGTCAAAAAAACGAAAGAGTACAAGCGCCAGCAGTAAATTGTAAGTAGTAACAGGTAGGCCAATAAGGCTTATAAACATGCCCGCCACTTCATCTATCACTACCTTTTTATCATCTTTTCCCCAATGCGCTTCTACCTTTCCGGCCGACCATATGCCTGCTATAGTAGTAAGCAAGGTCAGAGCAACCTGTACCGTAACATCACCCCTAATAATAACTGTTACTACGTACCAACACAACACAGCACATATTGCTGCGACGGTTCCTCCTCCCTTGCCTATATAACCTATACCTAGCCAACTGGCTATTATTTTGTGCAGTTTTATCATAAAGACTCAACCAATTCCTGGTAGTAATCCAGGCCCAGGTGTGTTATCATGTCTTCGCCCATTATATGGCGCAGCGTATTCTGTAGTTTTATCAGTTGTTTGAAGATGTCGTGCTCCGGCTTCAGGTCTGGTGCTGTTTGCGGCGACTTGAAGTAGAATGACAACCACTCCTGGATACCGCCCATACCCGCACGGCTGGCCAGGTCCATAAACAGAGCCAGGTCTAATACGATAGGCGCTGCCAGAATGGAATCGCGGCACAGGAAGTTGATTTTAATCTGCATAGGGTAGCCCATCCATCCAAAGATGTCGATGTTATCCCAGCTTTCTTTATTATCACCATGCGGAGGATAATAGTTGATACGCACTTTATGATACAGTTCACCATACAGTTCCGGATTCAGGTCAGGACGCAGTATTTCTTCCAGTACACTCAGTTTAGATACTTCTTTTGTTTTGAAGTTATCCGGGTCATCCAGCACCAGGCCATCCCTGTTACCCAATATGTTTGAGGAGAACCAACCTTTGATGCCCAGTGCCCTTGCATGCAGGCCTGGCGCAACGATTGTTTTCATCAAGGTTTGGCCGGTTTTGAAATCTTTACCGGCTATAGGCACTTCCATTACTTTGGCCAGTTCTACCAGTGCCGGAATATCGCAGGTAAGATTTGGCGCACCATTGGCAAAAGGCACACCCATCTTGATAGCCGCATAAGCATATATCATACTGGGAGATATGCGCGGATCATCATTGTGCAGGCCAGCTTCAAAATTGTCTATTGTGTCATATACCTCACAGTGATCGATATATTTTTCTGTAGAAGCACACCATACCATTACCAGGCGGCTACAGTTATTCTTTTCTTTGAACGACCTGATATCTTCCATCAGTTCGAAAGCAAGATCATATTTGGTCTTTGCCTTCTTGATGTTGTTACCATCCAGGTTCTTTACAAATTCCCTGTCAAAGACTGCTGTCATTGGCTTAATGGCTTCCAGTTCTGCCTTTACAGCATCTAACTGGTGGCGTTCCCAGACCTGGGCCTGTCCAG
>JANLJF010000155.1 GCA_029255605.1 Azovibrio restrictus | reverse complement strand
GGGATAATGGCGATAATAAGAATATTACTTAATATATTTCTCTCTCTTATCCCTTCCCGGTTTTGCAGGATGAGCGCAAAGATATAAGATTGAAAATAAGCCATGTGTAGAATAAATTCTATACATCCTTTTGTTTATAATTCATGAAATTCGCGTGCTTTTTCATTTCATCTTTACAGTAAGAAGGGATACACTACCATAAACATGCAGCCAAATGTATTGATTGCCGACGACCATAGTATGATACGTAAGGGTATCAAATTGATTTTACAGACAGACCTGGGCGTTGCAGATGTTTCGGAAGCTACAAGCTGTGTAGAGTTAATGTCTGAGTTATTAAAAAAAGATCATACACATTTAATACTGGATATCATCCTTTCAGATGGCACTTCGCTGGAAGTGATACCCAACATCAGAAAAATATACCCCGATCTTCATATCATGATATTTTCTATGCTGAACCGTGCTGTGTATGGCGAGGCATTGAAACAATACCAGATACACCACTACCTGGAAAAAACAAGTACGGAAGCTGAAACCATCACTTTTCTCAGCAATTTTATTCAAAACGACCATCTCCATCCATCTTCGGTGAAGGCTCCGGATAGTCCTGCCAATCCATTCGTAACCCTGTCTGCCCGCGAGCTGGAAGTGCTGCACTATCTGCTGAAAGGCCATGGCACCAAAGAAATATCATCGGTGCTCAACCTGCGCATGAACACCGTTTCTACACTTAAAAACCGCATTTTTGAAAAAACAGAAACCAGGAACCTGAAAGACCTCATGCAGTTAGCTACTTTGTACAACGTTAATTACTAACTTCAAAGTCTTGCTGCTACATATACAACCCGACCTGATCTGGTATAAAAGCATATGGCTTCTATCCATTGGTACGCTGGCTATCAGCGTGTATATTGCTATTATATTATATCGCCGTACCAAACGTCTGGCTGTCGACCAAAAAACACTTACGCAACTGGTAGATGAAAAAACCCGGGAAATACGGCAGCAAAATGAAGCGCTGGAAAAAAACAACCGGATAAAGACCCGCCTTATTTCCATCATCAGCCACGATATTGTTACCCCCCTGCGCTTTCTGCATATCACCGGCAAAAACATGCTGGAAAATAATGACTCCATATCCGATGTGATGCGCGATGAGGTGCTGGCCGAAATGGTTACCACTGCCCGCGAGCTGGAATTGCTGACCACCAATATCCTCAACTGGATAAAATACCAGAACGAGAACCGCACCCCACTGCGCGAACCCTTCGACCTGCACATTATCATCGGGCAGATATTCGGCCTGGTAAATGGTATGGCACGTCAAAAAAATATTGTGCTCACTAATGATGTACCGCAGGACTTCATTATCGAACAGCACATAGAGCCGCTGAAAATTGTGCTGTACAACCTGGTTATAAATGCCCTCAACTTTATGGAAAGGGGGCATATTACCATCAATAGCCGCCAGCTGCGCAATGGCTTGCTGATAGAAGTAAAGGATGAAGGGCTGGGGATGACCGAGGAACAGATAAATAATATCTTGTCAGACAGGTTTGTAGTGTCATCGGCCAATGTAGATGGAAAACGTGGCAATGGCCTGGGCTATCTTATCATAAAGGACCTGCTGAAGCTTCTGAATGGTGGATTTACTATCAAGATCGCGCCCAATAAAGGCACCAGTATCAATCTGTTCTTCCCCGTAGCGCAGGTCTTGAGCAAAATAAAAAGTGCCCGCATGGCGGACAATTTAGCTACTTAATAATGGGAGGCATATGGGGGTCGAACCCACGACCTTTGGAACCACAATCCAACGCTCTAACCAACTGAGCTAATGCCTCCATCTACCCTATTGGGAGGGCAAAGGTAGTGCATTTCAATATTTCAGGCAAGTATTTTATGCAGAGATTTAATAGCATATACCCCTCCAACGTATAGACTTTTAACAAATTATCATTAGGGCAACGATTATATTTGCGCACTAATTACCAATTATGATAAAACGTATTGCCCTGCTGGCGCTGTTACTGGTGCCCACTATGATGCAGGCCCAGGAGGTAGAAAAAGGAAGCGAGAAGAAAGCAACCGTACAAAAACCATCGCGCGATTTCCTGATGCTGCAGTTCAATTACGAAGGCTGGGTAAAACCTGATAGCATTAAAACTACCGGCATAGGCCGTGGCTTCAATGCCTATCTCTGCTACGATTTCCCTATTAAAAATTCCAACTTCAGCTTCGCTGCCGGTATCGGTATCGGTACATCAAATATATACCTCGATGGCCAGCAGATACTGAATACAGATACCGTTTCATACACACGCTTTGTAAATGAAACCGTAAACTACAAAAGATATAAACTGACCACTGCTTACCTCGAAGCACCTTTCGAGTTTCGGGTTTATGGCAATAGGTACAACCGCAACAAAGGTTTTAAAGCAGCTATAGGCATGCGCGTAGGTACGCTGGTAGGCACACATACCAAAGGCAGGGAAGACGGCACTAAAGTGAATTATAAAAACAATAGCAAAAAGAACCTGGAAACATGGCGCTTTGCAGCTACGGCACGCATAGGTTATGGCAACTTTACGCTGATGGGCACTTACAACCTTACCAACCTATATAAGGATGGCGAAGGCCCTGCCATCACCCCATACTCCATCGGTATCTGTATCACAGGCTTGTAATAAAAAGGACTATATTATATAAGGCCCCGCTATCGCGGGGCTTTTTTGTTTAAAATAAAATACATTTATATATCCTCAATTCCTATGAAACATCTATACATTCCTTGCTTGCTTATACTCGCCGGCCTTGTGAATACGGCTGTGGCACAGGTACCGCCCGTTATCTGGCAATATCTGCATGGCGGCTATGGTGTTGATGACGCGCAGGATATTATCATCACGCCTGATAAAGGCTATCTGGTAACAGGATCCACCACTTCCAATAATCTTTCGGGATACAAAGGACTTACAGATGCGCTTGTTATAAAGCTGGACAGCACAGGTTATATGCCTGAATGGATAAAATGCTACGGAGGCAGTAGTAGCGAATATGCGCACGAAGTGTTGATAGATGACGGGAAATACATCATCATAGGCGAAACATATTCTAATGACGGGGATGTTACTAACAACAAAGGTGGTAGTGATGTGTGGCTATTATGCCTGGATACTACAGGAAATATCCTGTGGCAAAAAACCTATGGTGGCAATGGCATGGAAACAGGGCAAAGCATCGCTAAAACGCAGGATGGCGGATACATTTTTTGTGGCTATACCAGCTCTGTAGATGGCGATGTATCGGGCAATCATGGCAATACAGATACATGGATTGTAAAAACAAATAACACAGGCGCTATACAGTGGCAAAAATGCTTCGGTGGCACCAACTCTGAAATAAACAGCAGGATAAAGGTTACAGCGGATAGCGGCTATATCCTTTTGGTCAACACCTATTCTAACGACGGAGATATAAGCGGCAATATAGGTAATGGCGATATGTGGCTGGCAAAACTGGACAAAGCGGGAAACCTTATATGGCAAAAATGTATTGGTGGCTCCGGTGTTGACTATTCATACAATATGGCAACAACACAAGACAATGGGTTTATCGTAGCAAGTACTTCTGCCTCAAACGATACTAATATATCAGGCAATCGCGGGCAGCTCGATAATTTGATAGTGAAGCTGGATAGCACCGGCAATATACAGTGGAAACGCTGCTATGGAGGCGGGCAGGGGATGGCATGCAGGATATACTGCAAACAAAAGAAGGTACTTACATCTGCGCAGGCTATACCAATTCCACGGATGGCGATATAATAAGTAAGCACGATACTACCGATTATTGGGTGATGGAACTGGATGCTTCCGGCAATATCCTATGGCAAAAATGTTTAGGCGGCAATGACAGGGATGTGGCTAAATGCCTGACACAGGATGAAACAGGAAACGTGGTAATCGGCGGCATGACCTTCTCGCGCGATGGCGATTTAGGCACAGGTATCAACAGCGGCCAGGGGGATATTTGGATTGTAAAACTGGGCAACCCTACAGCTATAGCCGTCCTGCAATCGCCCTTGTGGAAGATATACCCTACATACACCGATGGTAATGTATATATAGAAGGTGGCAATGCTCATTCCCATATCTGCGTATATAACCTTTTAGGGCAACCCACTCCATTTACCCAACAGCTTTCGGCAGGGGTTATTACCCTAAACATACGTAACAATTCGGCCGGCCGGTATTATATACGCATTACTGAAAACGGCCGCTCCTATACAGAAAAATTATTGCTATACTGATGCCCGGTTACACATCATAAGTCGTTCCTTCTACCGATGCCGTTACATGGGAAAACACCTGTTGTGCTTCCTCTACAAAAGGCTCCAGCTCGCGATATTTCGATGAATAATGCCCCAGCAGCAGTTGCTTGGTATTAGCCATCTTTGCCAGCTGCGCCGCTTGCCTGGCCGTGCTGTGAAACCGTGCCGCAGCTTTTTCTGCATCTTTTTCCAGGTAGGTGCATTCATGGTACACCATATCCGCTCCTTGTATATAGGGCAGAAAGCTGTCTGTAAAAATAGTATCGGCACAGTAGGCATATTTCTTCGGTGGCAATCCTTCCGTTGTCACCCATTCATTCTTTACAATAGTGCCATCCTGCTTTTCATAATCCTCACCCTGCTTCAGGCGGTCGTAATAGTAACGGGGTATTTCATTTTCGCGGCATTTATCGGGCAGTATCTTGCGGCCGCGTGTTTTGCTCTGCATCAAAAAGCCGTGGCATGGTATCCGGTGCTCTACCGGAAAGCTATCTACCGAAAAATATTCGTTATCTACCAGCCTTTCACTTACGCCGGGTGTCAGCGGGTGAAAATGGAAAGGATAGGTAAGTACCGTTTCCGCTACGCCTTGTATCTGTTCTATAATAGGCCACAGTTCTGCCGGTGCATACAGGTGCAGCGGTGCTACCCTGCCCAGCAGGCTCATACTGTTTATCAATCCCGGCAGGCCAAAGTAGTGGTCGCCATGCATATGGCTGATGAATATATGCTGCATATTGCGCCAGCGAATGCCATAGCGCTGCATTTGTATCTGTGTGGCTTCTCCGCAATCAAGTAATAGCACCTGCCCCCATACCTGCACAGCCTGTGCTGTGGGGTGCCTGCCAAAGGCCGGCAGGGCAGAGTTGTTTCCTAAAATAGTTACTTTCATTCCTGTAGTTCATATAAGGGGCGTTGATACTGTCAGGCTTTAGTCATCTTCTTTAAAAAGGTCGCGTTCCAGTATCTCCATGTTTACAATATCTACGGCTTCGGCCATAGTCGGGGTAATATTCAGTACGGTATCCAGTTCTTCTTTCTTTAATGCCTCCAGCACTTCTTCATTCATGCCGGTAAATACCAGCGATTGGCCTGCATTGTAGCAGTTTTCGTGCAATAACGTTAGTTCGTTGAATGACGCATTGTCTGCATCCAGGCAGTTGTGCAGGTCAATTATGAAGTTGACACTGCCGCTTTGTGTAAGTTCTTCCCACTTTTGGCTGAGGGCTGCTGTCAATTTAGCATCCAGGTGGTTAGAAACCGGGGTCAGCATAATAAAATTCGGTTTGGTATCAATTTTGAATTCCATTATCCAAACGTAGTTGTTTTAGTGTTTGTGCAAGCTGTTAAGTAACAATAAAAATAACATATCTGCGCTACAATTTCTTTCGTATATTTAATTACAGGCGAAAGGGCAGCAAAGTAAAAACTCAATACTGATATAGCAAAACCCAATACTGCGCTACTGTTGACAATATTTAATTTTACTAAAACCAAGGACGGATTTCATGGATTCTAATTTCTCACCAAAAGTAAAAGAGATCATCTCTTACAGCCGCGAGGAAGCCTTGCGCCTGGGAAATGATTTCATAGGCACCGAGCACCTGCTGCTGGGCCTCATTCGCGATGGTGAAGGGTTGGCTGTACGTGTGTTGCAGACCATGCAGGTAGACCTGTTTGATCTGCGTAAAGAACTGGAAGCGGCTATTAAGGACAAAGGCAACAAACCCCTCTCTAACATCAACAGCCTGCCACTTACCAAGCAGGCAGAAAAAGTCATTCGCATCACTGTGCTGGAAGCCAAGGCGCTGAAAAGCCCTACGGTGGAAACAGAGCACCTGATGCTATCCATCCTCAAGAACAAAGAGAATGTAGCCACCCAGATATTGCATCAATACCAGGTTGATTACGAACGCTTTAAGGATGAGTTGGCCATACTGCAGGGCGATGCGCCACGTGCAGATTATAACGATCCCGGTGGCTCTGAAGAGTTTGAAGATGATGACGAACGCCGCCAGTTCCAGCAGCAACGCAGGCAGGCCGGCAGTTCAAAATCAAAAACACCGGTGCTCGACAACTTTGGCCGCGACATCACCAAGATGGCCGAATTGGGGAATCTTGACCCCATCGTAGGCCGCGAGGAAGAAATCGAGCGTGTATCGCAGATCCTTTCGCGCCGTAAGAAAAACAACCCGATACTGATAGGCGAACCCGGTGTGGGTAAAACAGCCATCGTAGAGGGCCTGGCACTACGCATCGTTCAGCGCAAGGTATCGCGCGTATTGTTCGATAAGCGTGTAATAAGCCTCGACCTCGCCGCACTGGTAGCCGGTACCAAATACCGCGGCCAGTTTGAAGAAAGGATGAAGGCTATCATGAACGAGCTGGAAAAGAACCGTGATGTTATCCTCTTTATAGATGAGATACACACCATAGTAGGTGCCGGTGGCGCTTCAGGCTCGCTCGATGCTTCCAACATCTTCAAGCCTGCCCTTGCCCGTGGCGATCTGCAATGCATCGGTGCATCTACACTGGATGAATACCGTATGTATATTGAGAAAGACGGTGCATTAGACCGCCGTTTCCAGAAGGTAATGGTAGACCCGCCAAGTGTGGACGAAACCATCATCATCCTCAACAACATACGTGCTAAATACGAAGAGTTCCACAATGTGACTTACGACCAGGAAGCGATTGAAGCCTGCGTAAAACTGAGTGACCGCTATATGACCGACCGCCTGCTGCCCGATAAGGCAATAGACGTGATGGACGAAGTAGGTGCCCGCGTACACTTGAAGAACATCAATGTGCCCGAGAACATACTGGAACTGGAAAAGAAGATAGAAGATATAAAGCAAGAGAAGAACAAGGTGGTGAAAAGCCAGCGTTTTGAAGAAGCCGCAGCACTGCGCGATAAAGAAAAACGACTGGGTGAAGAACTGGATAAAGCAAAAGCTGACTGGGAAGAAGAAGCGAAGCACAAACGCTTCCCCATACACGAAGAGCACATAGCCGAAGTAATAAGCATGATGACCGGTATACCGGTAATGCGTATGGTGGAAGCTGAAAGTGCCAAACTGCGCCGCATGGGCGAAGACCTGCAAGGTGCAGTAGTAGGGCAGGATGAAGCGATAGCAAAAGTGGTGAAAGCCATTCAGCGCAACCGTGTGGGCCTTAAAGACCCGCGCAAGCCAATTGGTTCCTTCATCTTCCTGGGCCCTACCGGTGTAGGTAAAACCGAGCTGGCACGTGCACTGGCACGCTACATGTTCGATAGTGATGATGCCCTGATACGTGTGGATATGAGTGAATACATGGAAAAATTCTCGCTCAGCCGCCTGATAGGTGCGCCTCCGGGATATGTGGGCTATGAAGAAGGTGGACAACTGACTGAAAAAGTACGTCGCAAACCATACAGCGTAGTACTGCTGGATGAGATTGAAAAAGCACACCCGGATATATTCAATATCCTGCTGCAGGTGCTGGATGATGGGCAGCTTACCGATGGCCTGGGCCGTAAGGTAGACTTTAAGAATACGCTCATCATTATGACATCAAACATCGGTGTGCGTCAGCTGAAAGATTTTGGTGCAGGTGTAGGTTTTGCTACCGCTACCAAAGTGGAAAATGCAGACGAACTGAGCAAAGGTGTGATAGAAAAAGCACTGAAGCGTACCTTCTCGCCTGAGTTCCTCAACCGTATTGATGATGTGATCATCTTCAATTCACTGGATGAGAACCACATTGGCCAGATCATCGACATCATTATGAAAGATGTGATGAAACGCCTGAACAACCTGGGCTTCTCGCTGGAGCTTACTGCCGAGGCGAAGAAGTTCATAGCTGAAAAAGGCTACGACCAGCAGTTTGGTGCGCGTCCGCTACACAGGGCTATCCAAAAATACCTGGAAGACCCGCTGGCAGAAGAAATGCTGAACCATCGCATAAAAGAAGGCGATGTAGTGAAGGCCGACTACAATGAAGAAGAGAAGAAGATCATCTTCAATATAGACCATCCTGCAAAAAAGGAAGAGTCTAAACCGGCAGCTGAATAATCTTTCTCAGATGTTTTGAAATAAAAAGCGGGCGATATAACATCGCCCGCTTTCTTTTTATCCTTCAAATGCTTTTTCTAATGCCGCAATATCCAGCTTCCGCATCTGCCTCAATGCCGTGCCAACTCTTTGCGCTTTCTGAGGATCTTTGTCACCCATCATACGGCCCAATGCAGTAGGCACTACCTGCCACGAGAGGCCAAATTTATCTTGCAGCCAGCCACACATATCTTCCCTGCCACCATCTTCTAACAAGTTAGACCAGTAGTAGTCTATCTCTTCCTGCGTATCGCAACTGATGAAGAAAGATATAGCCGGTGTGAATTTAAACTGCGGCCCGCCGTTCAATGCATAGAAAGCTTGTCCTTCTATTTCAAACAAACCTGAAAATACCTGGTCGCCCATTTTGTTGATGCTGTGAACGGTTACATTCTTAAATACCGATTGATAAAACGAAATGGCATCCTGTAGGTTATTGTCAAACCAGAGGAATGGTGTGATCTTTTGCATAGCTTTTGTTTTTAGTGATGTTATTTGTTTTAAAGTGTACAATACAAAAGTAACAGCACATAACATGGCACATCGCGTGTAAATGCGACAAAAACGGGTGTGATTATGACACGTATGCAGGGATTAGTTCCTGGCGCTTACCTGCCTTGTAAACAGCAGCAGGTAGGCAATAACAAACAGTATAGAAGTAGCCGCCGATGCCAGTATCTTCAGCAGCAGGTAGCCTATATTGCCCACGCTCCATATCTCTATGGTGAAGTACACTATATGGTGCAGCAGTATCAGGAAAGAGCTGTACACTAAGAAGGGCACCCACCCCATGTTCTTCACACCGGGGCTTTGGTTAGGATATTCTGAAAGATGCTTGGGTAGCAGTGCATGCAGCACATTGGTGCGCAGGTATGCTATTAGTACGGTAGCACAGGCATGCACGCCTGCTGTGTTCATAAACGAATCTACAGTAAGGCCCAGCACAAAACCCAACGCCAGCAGCAGCCATACCGGTGTTTCAAAAGGCAGCAATAGTATGAAGAGCGGGTATATCAGCGGTACGAATACCGGGAAACCTGCCGGTGCGCTCCACCAGCGCAGGCTTATCTCATCCAGCACCAATACCTGTAGGGCTACTATCAGGCAAAAACGCAGAAAGTTTCTCAGGTATATGCTCATTACTTCGCTTTTATAGAATCTTCTAATTGCATACGCTCCGGCATCATCTTGTTCTCCACTACATATACATACTGCATATTGCGGAAGTTGTTGCTGGGGCGCAGGTATAATAGCTGCAGGTTATTTTTCTTCAGGTAGGCTACTTTGAAAATCCTACCTATCAGTATGTTTTGCGGGAAGAAAGAATAGCTGGTTGTAAATACAGAATCACCTTTCTTCACTTTTATTTGTTGGGGTACATCTTTCAGCACCAGTACATCTGCCTTTTCACCATCCCACTCTATGTAGCCGGTAGTGCCGTCTTTCAGTTTCGCACTCACTTTTTGTTTCACGCTCAACACACTTAGCACACTGGCAAAATGTTTCGATACATGCTCTACACGGCCCACTATGCCGCTGCCCGATATTACGGCCATGTTCTTGGTAATGCCATCATCGGTACCACGGTTGATGGTGATGTAGTTGTTCGCAGCGCTTATAGAGTTGTTTATCACCTTGGCGGTATGGTAGGTATAGTCTGCATACTGCACCACTTTCACATTCGTATCTCTGCTGGGTATGGCTACATGCACACTGCTATCGGCCAGTGTATCATAGGTCTCTGTTTTTTGCGATAGCATCAGGCGCAGGCGGGCGTTTTCATTCAGCAGGCTATCGTTCATACGCTTCAGGCCGAAGTAGTATTTCACATCGCTCTGCTTTTGGTACAGCAAGCCTATCGCTGTGTTGGCCGAGCTCATGATATCATTGCCCTGCATCGTATTCGTGCGCGCTATCAGCACAATGCATATGATCTCCAATACCAGGAACAGTATCAGGTTGAAAAACCTTCGTATGAAGAGGATAAAATTGCGCACGTATCTATATTACTATTAGCAATTGGGAATTAAGAATCCGTAAAGCGAAACATGTATCAAATTACAAACTCCTAATTCCCAATGCCGGAAAAAACAATATTACTTCATTAAGAAAGGCTGCATCTTAGAGATGTTCTTCAGCGCCATACCCGTACCGCGTACCACGGCACGCAGCGGGTCTTCTGCTACATGAACAGGCAGCTTTATCTTGTGCGATATGCGTTTGTCAAGGCCACGCAGCAAGGCACCACCACCGGTCAGGTACAAGCCACGACGGTATATATCGGCAGCCAGTTCGGGCGGTGTGCTTTCCAGTGCTTTCAGTATCGCTTCTTCTATTTTGAAGATAGACTTATCCAGTGCTTCTGCTACTTCCTGGTACGATACCATGATTTGTTTAGGTATACCGGTTACAAGGTCACGGCCATTCACCGCTATATCATCCGGTGGTGTGTCCAGCTCTTTCAGGGCACTACCTACTTGTATCTTTATTTGCTCTGCCGTACGCTCACCTATCATCAGGCTGTGGTAGCGGCGCATCGCTTCCATAATATCGCCTGTAAATTCATCCCCTGCTATGCGTATCGATTGGTCGCATACGATACCTGCCAGTGCTATTACAGATATACCGGTAGTACCACCGCCTATATCTATTATCATGTTACCGGTAGGTTCTTCTACATCTATACCTATACCCAGTGCCGCGGCCATAGGCTCGTGTATCATATACACTTCTTTAGCACCTGCCTGTTCTGCACTGTCGCGCACCGCACGCTTCTCTACTTCTGTAATGCTCGATGGTATGCATATCACCATCTTCCAGCTTGGGGGAAACAATGGCTTCTTAGGATACACCATTTTTATCATCTCGCGCAGCATACCTTCCGCAGCGTTAAAGTCGGCTATCACACCGTCTTTCAGCGGGCGTATCGTTTTCAGGTTTTCGTGGGTTTTCTCGTGCATCATCATCGCCTTTTTACCCACGGCGGTTATCTTATTACTAATGCGGTCTATGGCAACGATAGAGGGCTCGTCCACCACTACCTGGTCGTTATGTATAATGAGGGTATTGGCTGTACCCAGGTCAATGGCTATCTCTTGAGTTAAAAAACTGAACAAACCCATAAATACTCGTTTCGGCTGATTTTTTGATAAAATATTGGCAAAGTTGCGAAAAATTACCCCGATTTACCCGAAAAATGCAAAATTTTCGCACAATAGGTAAAGATAAATTAATTGTAACCGAAAGTTGAAATAATACAATTACTAATATGAAATAGTAATAACATATACATTTTAATCACTTCATAATAATGCGTGTAAATTTTTAGCACGGTATTTGTTTTTCACCCTCATATCTGTTATTCCATAACACTTAAAAAACGCACCTATATGACTAAAAGACCCATAGCATGGGCGCTCCTGCCTGTGCTGCTCCTTGCACTTGCATCTTGCGACCCCTTCGGCAGGCACGGCCGCGACCCCGAGCCTATGCCCGAATCGCCCAAAGAGGTAGATGGATGGGCACCTGTATACAATAAAGACGAGGCTAATAAACAGATAAAATCGATGGAGCCGCGTACGATAGACAAGGGCGGTAAGATATATGTAAAGGGCGATACGCTCTACCAGGTAGAATCGGGCAAGGGCATACATGTGATAGTATTGAAACAACCTTCCAACCCGCAAAAGGTGGCTTTCATCAATGTGTTGGGCGCACAAGAAATAGCCATCAAAGACAATATGATGTATGTGAACAACATGAACGACCTGGTAGTGCTGGATATAACAGATGTGCGCGCGGTGAAAATAGCCGACCGCATCACTTCCGTTTTCCACTTGGTAGACCCTGCACATCCGCCGGGCACCGGTTATTACGAATGTGTGGATGCTTCTAAAGGCGAGGTAGTAGGCTGGGAACAAAAGACGTTAAACTATCCGCAATGCAGAAACTAACCCTAAAACCTTAAAAGCAAAAAACATGAAAAAGATAGTATATTTGCTTATATTCTTTTCTACGGTTTTTACCGCCTGCGATAAAGCAGATAACGGCACTACCAGCAAAACAACCGGCACCGATGGCAATACCGGCCAGGGTGGCTCATTGGCCCGCTTCACTACAGCTATGGACCACCTGTATGTGGTAGATGACCGCAAGCTATATACCTACAGCCTGGCCAATTCGGCCAACCCACAGTTGAAAGGCAATATAGATGTAGGTTTCAGTATCGAAACCATCTTCAGTTATAAGGATAAGCTCTTCATAGGCTCAAGCACAGCTATGTATGTCTATTCGCTGGCCAATCCCGCACAGCCTGCCAAGCTGGGACAGGCCACCCACGTACGCGCCTGCGATCCTGTTGTGGCCAACGATTCGCTGGCCTATGTTACCGTACGCAGCGGCAGCCGTTGTGGTGGCAATGTCAGCGCACTGATAGTCTACGATGTGAAGTATGTAACCCAACCCATAGAGCGCAACCGTGTTATCATGGAAAGCCCATGGGGCCTGGGCCTCAACGGCAACCGCCTGTATGTGTGCAATGGCAACAATGGCTTGAATGTATATGACATAACAGACCCCATACGCCCGGTGCTTAAAAAGCAGCTGTCCGGCAATACCTTTTACGATGTCATCATACTGGATAATATGATGATAGCCATGATAGAAGGCGGCACCGCCATTTTTGAGCTGAAGGCTGATGACGAAATAACGCTGGCGGCCCGCATTACAAACTAGTATTTCTTAGGTTGAATAATAATAGAAACGCCCTGTTCTCGGGGCGTTTTTTATTGCATTTTTTGCATTACTTTTGCACCTCGGGCGTTGAGCCCGATTTTTGTATCAGTGAAATTCAAAACTCAAGAGTGAAAACCATAAACAATGGCTTTCCACCCGCCTTGTCAAATGAAAGACTTTTGGATTTTGACTTTTCAACTTTGACTTTAGTAAGATGCCATTAGATACTTCCATAAAAAGCGTACTGATTATAGGTTCGGGCCCCATCATTATCGGCCAGGCCTGCGA
>JANLJF010000154.1 GCA_029255605.1 Azovibrio restrictus | reverse complement strand
CAAGCCTTTATCGTTAGTTCAGATCGTATTGGCATATATGTCTCAACTAAGGGTTTTACAATTTTAAGCCCTTTCGAAAATTTCTTCTCTGCATCTTCCGTTGATACTGTAAGTACTACTATCACATCTTCCCCCATGCTTCCAGTCTGCAGGTGTAGCCACGCTAAATTTAATCATTCATGGCACTGCTATTGTTAAAGTTTGTTTATATGTACATTTGCTACCCAGTTGTTTAACTGGATACATACTGTATCTTCGTATTCAGCGTTATGTTTTTTAAGTAAGGATAGCATGCTCAATCGCTTTATAATAACCATATTAATTTCAATACTATGTTTTAATGCTCACGCGCAACGTAAGGTATTGAACATGGCAGAGCATGATGACAAAGCCTATTATTTCGGCATTACTTTCGGGCTCAACTATTCTTCCTACCGCCTGCGCTATACCGAATCTTTCACAGAACAGGATACTTTTAAAATCATAGAGAGCCGCTTTGGCCCGGGGTTTAACCTTGGCTTGATGGGTAACCTCAGGCTTTCAAAGTTTATAGATCTCCGTTTTGTACCATCGCTCGCTTTTGCAGAAAAACGCCTGAAGGTAAATACACGCAGCGTAATAGGCACAGATAGCATCTATAACCGTTCGATAGAGTCTATATATATGCACATGCCCCTACAGTTGAAGTTTAAAAGCGACCGCATCGGCAATTTCCGCTTTTATGGTTTGGCAGGTGGTAAGTTTGATATTGACCTGGCAGCAAATGCTCGTTCGCGCCGCAGAGACGAATTTTTGAAAGTGCGCCCTTTTGATGCCGGTTATGAAATAGGGGTAGGCTTCGAGTTTTATTACCCAAACTTTATCTTCTCTCCCGAAATAAAGCTAAGCCAGGGGCTGATGAATCAGCAATATAAAGATTCCCGTATTCCTTTAAGCAATGCGATAGAGCAGATAAACACGCGCATGATCGTTATCTCCATCCACCTGGAGGGCTAGTCTATTTCCCGTTTTTGCAAATTGATTTTCCTGTTTATTGAAATGACAATTGTATGGCAAGGATAGTTTTGTGTCATAAAATTGTAAGAATGGACAAAAAATTCGTTGCCGTAAACTATATCAATTGCACACCTGAATACAGGGAGCGTTTTGAAGAACTATTTGGCAGCCGTGCCAAGGCTATAGACCTGATGCCGGGCTTCCTGGAAATGCATGTATTAAAACCTGCTAAAGAAGGTGATGCTTACCTGATAGTAAGCTATTGGGAAACTGAAACGGCATTCAAAGACTGGACAAAATCTGAAGCTTTCCTGGAAGGCCATAAAAGGGGCTTTGCAGACTTGGCACAAGCAAAAGCGGAAGGCAGGCCAATGCCTATGACCAGCGATTTTAAAACCTACGAAATAATAGCTAACTGATGGAAATGGCAGCTAAACAAAACAAAGCCATAAAGTGGCTGCGTAAAATAGGTTTTTGGGGATTTATGTTCTTTCTGGTTAAAGGTCTGATATGGTTGGCAGTGGGATACTTTGTAATAAAATAAGCAATCGGGGGGTTATAAGAAAGGAAGCATGTAATGCTTCCTTTTCTTATTTACTAACCCTGTAACCAATGCCTACCCGTATGTAAGATTGTTTGTAGATATCCCTTACACTCTTGTTAGGTATATTGTTCAGGTTCGATACATTTTGTTGCAAAAGCAGATCAAAGAACAAGCGGTCTGTTACATGATAATCCACACCAAACATCAGATTGACACGAACAGGATTTGTTGTGGCATTGGGGTACAGGTTGCCGGTATATTCGTTGAATGGCTTACCGTTATACTGTACTTTGCTCTCACCTGTTGGCACTACAGGCCTTGGACTCGGATCGGGCGCAGCGGGGTAAATGGTGCTATCCTTCCAGGCAAATCCATTTGTTTCGATTAGTTCATCTTTTATCTGCACCACTTTACTAAAGTTTACAGAACCTCCAAAAAAGAAACTGAGCTGTTTGCTTAACTTATACTGCAACAGCACAGGCAATTCAATTTCCCAATACTTTTTTTGTGCTATAGCGCTTTTTACAGATATAGAGTCATAAGTACCCGAATGGTAATACCTGCGTATTATACTGTCAACAACAAATGTATCTGTACTGGGTATATATATGTGATTGGAATCCAGCCGGGTTGCTCCTTTCCTGTAATAGGCCTGCGCATCACCAATATCGGTCTTGTTGATAGTTGCATATTTAACAGTGGGCTGCAGCAGTATGGAAATATTTCGCGCAATGGAGTACTGCACATACGGCGTTACTACTATTTTATTGGCTCTATAAGAGCCGAAGCCTGCTTCATACCCCATCTTGGCTCCAAAATCAAATTTGCCTTTCCTGTTTTGTTTTTCTTTCTTTTCTTCTTCTACCGAAGTGCTACCGCCACCACCACCTTTAGCTTGTGGCTTTTCTTCTTTCTGCACGATATCCCCGGCCACATCACCTCCTTGTTCACTGTCATTTTCAGTATCCATATAATCGCTCACTTTTATCCCACCTTCACGGTTTTTATCTGCTACAAAAGCGCTCTCATATTTTATGTCTTTCTTTCCCTGCGTTACAGTCTCTTGCGGCACTTTGCTACCAGCTCCACTTCCGGTATTATTCCTGGAAACGGAACTATTAGCACTACTTGTTTGGCTATCTGTAGTATTTTCATTCTTAGCTGTGCTGTTATCGGGGGTTTCTTCTTTGCTGCGGTCTGGTTGGGTTCTATCATTTTCACCCTTCCTATTTTTATTATTATTGGTAGTTGATGATTTGCTTACATCATTGCTGCCCTTTGTTGCATCACTTGTTCTTGAATTCGCATTCTTCATTTCACCGCCGGTTGTCGGCTTATTCCGCTCCTCACCCGTGCTACTGTTCGTTTTAGTCTGCGGGGTTTTTATACCACGATTATTGCTCGTAGTGTTATTCGTATTATTTTCAAGCTCTTGGATAGTGTCGCCAGCACTCTGTTGTTTTCTTTGCGGATTATTCGGCTCCGACTTTCCAGACTTCCTATTTGTAGCAGATGTTTCCGGTGTATTATCCGTATTTCGTCTTTCATCCCCATGCCGTTTACTGGTTTTTTGAGGTGTTTTGCTTTGGGTATTATTTGCTGTTCTGCTATCGGTAGTTTTACTATTGCCACTTGCCCTTTCGCTATTTACATCTTTCTTCTTTTCAGCTTGTTCGTTTCTATTGGTATTAGCCGATGTAGCTCCTTTAGCATTATTACTATTACCAGTGGCATCGCCACCAGCTCTATCCTTGTTGTTTACATCCGTATTTATATTTTGGGCTGTATTACCGTTGCTATTCGCTCCTGTCGCCTTACCCGTATTTGCAGGCTTTTTACTGTTACCAACTCCAGTGCCAGTATTGGCATGCTCACCATTTATGCTGCCTATATTACCGCCAGTATGTGGAGCATCCTTATCTTTATTATTGGTGGCTTTTTCTATCCTTTCTTCAACATCTCCTGTATTGTTGGTGTTTATTTTGTTTCTTTTTGTTTCTTCTTTTTCCGGCAGAGCGTTTTTGTTTCCACCATTTACCATTGCTTCGGTATCTGAAACTTCAGGGTTAAAAGTGTTGGCATTATTATCCGGCTCGTTTCCTACTGCTGATGGCGCTATTTCTTCCACCCTTGTGTGTTTCGTAGCCTTGTCAGAAGCAGCATTTTTGATTACATAAAATAGCAACGTACCCACCACCACAGCAGCAATAAGATACAACAGCCATTTATACGATGGCTTCGGAGTGTGTGTATCTGTTAAACGACTGTCAAGGGCAGCCCATACTTCAGCCGGTGGCTGCTCGGTATAGTCGCCTAATCCCTGTTTAAACAGTTCGTCAATATTTTTCCTGCTTTCTTCCATTAATGTTTGTTACTACATATTTCTTGTTATCTTTTCTTTTAGCCTTCTTCTGGCATCATTCAGATGCCATCTGCTGTTTATTTCTGTTATTCCTATATGTTCTGCTATCTCTTTGTGCGAAAAATCTTCAAACACATATAAGTTGAAAACGGCCCGCTGCGTATCCGGCAATGCGTGTATTAGTGCCAACAATTCTTTGTAAGACAGTTTATTGAACCCTGAATCTTCAATAAGTGGGTTGAAGTCTTCCACGCTATTTGCCACTATCACTTCGTGTTTCACATTTTGTCTTATATGGTCTGTTATCACATTCAATGCTATCCTGCGCATCCAGCCTTCAAACGATCCTTTAAAAGAATACTGGTCAAGCTTGGTCAGTATTTTATAAAAAGCATCATTCAATACTTCCCCTGCCAACTGCTGGTTGTATAAGTATCTTCTTACCACTCCGTATAAAAATGGAGCATAGGCATCATAAAGTTGTTTTTGGGCGATCCTGCTACCCTTCAGGCAATTGTTTATTAGTCCGGGAAGGGAATCCCCGGTTGGCATAGGCTTATCATGCTGACCTTGTATGTTATGGTGATCAGTCAAAATAACATGTAGAAATAATCAAATAGCGTAGGTTTTCTCTCTTTGACGTAAATAACACAATAAATGTTAGTACCACAACAGGAAACATTTGAATTTATTTTTTCATAACATGTTTACATCCAATACCCGCATAACATTTAATTCACCTTTAGTTAACACAGCAGACATGTTGGCATAACACACTAAAACCACTTTTGCGGTTACAAACCACTTTGACGTATATGAAAAAAGGATTACTCACTGGTAGCTGCCTGGCGCTGGCAGCTATGGCCAATGCGCAGCTCGTTACCGGGCCCAGTTCATCGCAAACCCCGTTTTTAACCAACTCTCTGCCTGATGTTAAGATAACTTCTATACTATCCGTAGGCGATGTGGTAAATGGTTACCGGATGGTAGGCTTACCGGATGGTTCCGGCGCTTTCGACAATGGCGACGGTACGTTCACATTCGTTCTGAACCATGAAATAGGCGATGCATCAGGCGTTGTAAGGGCACATGGTTCAAAAGGTGCATTTGTTTCTAAATGGATCATCAACAAATCTGACTTGCGCGTTATCAGCGGCGGAGACCTCACACAGCGCGTTCACCTTTGGGATGTTGCTACTTCCTCTTATGTAGCGTATTCTGTAGCCAACCCAATGACTAAAGGTATGGGCCGTTTCTGTTCCGGCGACCTGGCTGCACCTACTGCTTATTATAATGCAGTAACAGGTAAAGGTACCCAGGCCCGCATCATGATGAATGGTGAAGAAACAGGCAGCGAAGGCCGTGCTTTCGCACACGTTGTTAGCGGTGCTACCGCAGGTAATACATATGAACTGCCATACCTTGGTAAATTCTCTTGGGAAAACTCTGTAGCTAACCCAAGGCAAAGCGATACTACTATTGTCATGGGTATGGATGATGCTTCTCCTACCGGACAGGTTTATCTTTATGTAGGTACTAAGAAAAATACAGGCCTGGACATCGAGAAAGCAGGTTTGACAGGCGGTAAGCTATATGGCATAGCTATAACAGGCCTGGCGCTGGAAACAACGGCAAGTATACCTACCCCTGGTACAGCATTTACATGTATCGATATGGGTACCGTTTTCAATGCTACTGGTGCTACATTGAATACCAACAGCAACAACCTGGGTGTTACAGGTTTCCTGCGTCCTGAAGATGGTGCATGGGACCCTCAAAACCCTTCGGATTTCTACTTACTTACAACGAATACAATGACTGCTTCAGGTGGCAAAAGCCGCCTGTGGAGATTACGATTTAACGACATCAGCAACCCTACAGCAGGTGGAACGGCTACCGTATTGCTGGAAGGTACCGAAGGTGCTGAGATGATGGATAACATGACGATTGACAACTGGGGACACATCCTCATACAAGAAGATGTAGGCAACAACGCTCGTTTGGGTAAAATATGGCAATACACTATAGCTACAGATGCACTGGTAGAAATTGCTTCTCATGACGCTACACGCTTCGTAACCGGTGGTGCTAACTTCCTGACACAGGATGAAGAAGCCTCAGGTATCATCGATGCACAAGAGATATTAGGTCCTGGCATGTTTATCGGTGTTGATCAGGTACACTCTTCAAATGGTGTTACTTCAATAGCAAGTGAAGTAGTAGAGAACGGCCAGATATTTGCATTGTTCAACCCTGATAGCTACAAAGCTAACCCAGAAGTAAGTATCAGCGGCAACAGCAATACTATCAACAAAGGCGATAACACACCAAGCACTGCCGATAATACAGACTTCGGCAATATCACCGTAAACGCTACTGCTACAAAAACTTTCAGCATTCAGAATGCCGGACCAGGTAAACTGACCGTAAAGGGTATCAACATTAGTGGTGCAAATGCAAATGAGTTTACATTGATAACACCTCCAACATTCCCACTGACTCTTGATTCAGGAAAAGCTCAAACAATCACTGTGCAGTTTGCACCTACAGCAGTAGGTCTGCGTACAGCTACAGTTAATGTTAGCAACAACGACTTCAACGAAGGCAGCTATGACTTCGCAGTACAAGGTGTTGCCCTGAATTCAGTTGGTATCAACACAGTAGATGGTTCATCTTTCGTGAAACTGTATCCTAACCCAACAGGTGATGCTACAACTGTTTCTTTAACACTGAAAAAAGAAGAAAAAGTAATCATCAACCTGATAGACTTGAACGGTAAAGCTGTGGTTCCTGCTATAGCTAATCAATACATGGCTGGTGAGCAAAACATCGTATTGAATACATCTACTGTACCTAGCGGTATCTACTTCGTTCAGATAGAAGCCGGTTCAGTAGTAACAAGGACAAGGCTGGTAGTAGCACACTAATTACTTCCACCATAAGGATTTCCCAAACAGGGGTGCGCTGCATGTGTAGCGCACCCTCTTTGAATTTTTAAGTACCATCTAACATTTCATTTATCATGAATAAGAAGCATATACTCATCTTTTTCCTTGCAGGTATTGCTATCTTCTCATACTCTTTCCGCAATACGGCCACACAGCCCGAGGCGTATGCGAAGCACTATTTACAACGCTTACAAACTTTTAAACAGCGCGAGCAGCATCTATTGGCTGTCATTGATAATAGTGACCTGACCAAACATGCCGACGTAGAGCGCATTAAACAGGAAATAGCAAATACCAGGCTTTCCATGAAATCGATGGACTACTGGCTGCGCTACCTGGAACCCCTGGCTTATAAGAAAATAAACAGCCCGCTACCTGTAGAGTGGGAAACTGAAGTGTTTGAAAAATTTGAGAAACCATATAAACGTGAAGGTGCAGGTTTGACCCTAGCAGAACTGTACCTTGACGAAGAGCATATCACGAAGGATTCTCTCAAATCGCTGATAACGCAGTCAATTACCGTTTTTGAAACGTATGGTGCCGACTCGATTACAAGCCAGTTGAATACATACCACCACTTCTACCTTTGCAACCGCCTGTTTCTTTTAAACCTGGCAGCTATATATACCACAGGCTTTGAATGCCCGAATACAGACCGCGTAATACCGGAGCTGAAACAAATGTTGGCTGATGTTGGCAATACATACCATACATTCAATGAAAGCTTTCCGGCCGCACCGCTAACCGCAGAATATACACAGCTATATGCTAAAACGGTTGCTTTTATAGAAACACAGCCGGAAGACTACACCAAATTCGACCACTTTACTTTCTTAAAAGAATACGTAAACCGACTGTTCACCATCAATCAGCAATTGATACGCGACTATAAGGTGATATCTAAAAACCTGCTTGACTATTCGCTGAACAAAAGCGCCGCAACCATATTCAGCAAAACACTTTACAATGGCCAGAACCCTAAAGGCATCTTCCTGCGTGTGAATGATGAAGAAGGCCTTGCTGAAATAGACCGCATTGGCAAACTACTCTTCTACGATCCCATACTATCTGCCAATAATATGCGCAGTTGCGCGTCCTGCCACAATCCAGCTACCTATTTTACAGATACGGTCCTGACCACTTCACAACACTTCGACCATACTAATTTCCTACCCAGGAATGCACCTTCACTTATCAATGTAGAGTATAACCATCTCACCATGCTGGATGGCAAACATATATCGCTGCAAAATCAAACGAAAGATGTGATATGCAATCCTAATGAAATGGGTAGCGATGAAAAAGAAGTACTGGAAAAAGTAATGAGCTGCAAGGAATACAGCAGCGCCTTCAATAAGCTGCTCAAATATACACCCCAGGAAAAAGAAGTAACGATGGATCATATTGCATCTGTCATCACTTTCTACTACAGCAAATTCAGCAAATACTATTCTCCATTTGACGCTGCGATGAACAATCATGGAACGGTTGATGTCGCTACCAAAGAAGGATTCAACCTGTTTATGAGCAAAGCACAATGCGCTACCTGCCACTTCGTGCCACAGTTTAATGGCGTGAAGCCACCGTATATAGGTTCTGAATTTGAAGTACTAGGCGTACCTGCCGATAAGAATTTTAAAGCACTGAGCAAAGACAAGGGACGCTATGAAATAAACCCTGCGTATGAAACGGCCAATGCTTTCCGTACCGGTAGCATCCGTAATGCAGACTATACCAAACCGTATATGCATAATGGCGTGTTCAATACCATGGGCGAAGTGATAGATTTCTACAACGCAGGCGGCGGTGCAGGCAGGGGACTGCATGTAGAGAACCAGACGCTGTCTTCAGATTCATTGAAGCTGACAGTGCAGGATAAAAATCACTTGTTGAAATTCATCTCTTCACTAAATGAAAACATCGCATTTGAATCTGCGCCTGAAAAGCTTCCTTCTTCTAAAATAAAAACGTTGAATAACCGCCGTGTAGGTGGATCTTATTAAGATATGAAATTGAGAAAATGGCATCTGAGTAGCATAGCCGCAGCCTTTATGATTTTCGCAGCATGCGCATCGCAAAAACAAACAGCAGTAAGGCATGAATTTCCGGAGGCTATGATAGCGCCGGTTAAAGCACAATATTTAGTGCATTGGGAAAAGGGCAAAGTGATATACGATATTACTTGTGCTAAGTGCCATAACGTAAAAGTTGGGCGCAAAGAAATTATTCCTGATTTTACCGAAGCACAACTGGCAGGTTATAACCTGAGGCAGGGTAACGCCAAGCACGAAGATGCACTGTCGGAATCGGTAGTATCTGCGGAAGACCTGGCATTAATATATGTATTTCTGACTTATAAAAACAAAACCGGGATTCCTGTAAAGCACAGTGAAGATGATGGCAACGGCACGCATTAAAAAGCATTGCGGGTTAAATGCTTATGCTTATTTTTAGCCCGCAATGCCTATTTCTAACAGTAGTATTCTCAGCATTATTCCATACCGAGTGTTACCGGCTACCACCGGCGGCCACCTTAGTATTGTAGACTTGCACAATTATATAGGCAGACATTGCCAGGATCACCTTGCAGGCACTACTGATAATGGAGATGAAGGGAGATATGCCTTCAAACTTCACCGTGTTTTTCCACCATCAGTACGCAGGTATATTCCGCTGTATAACTATACCAAATTAAAAGGGTTGGCCAAAGCATATGATGTAAAGCATATTTATTGCGACCATCCTTATATGGCTATTACAGCCATTGCATTATCGCGCGCGCTGAATATACCCTGGTATATGCGCAGCCACAATATAGAATCAGAACGGTTCAGGACACTGGGAAAATGGTGGTGGCCTATCATGCACCGCTTTGAAAGGTACACGATGCGAAAATCTAATGGCGTATTCTTCATTACACCGGAAGATAAAGCGTGGGCTGAAAAGCACTATAAGTTACCTGCTGGCAGAGCACATTTTATTCCGTACGGCACCAACCTGTCTGCACCGCCCGCAGATAGCACAGCTATAAAACAAGCCCAGGCAAATGCTACGGGCATACCTGCAGACATACCATGGCTGTACTTTCTTGGTACTTTTAACTATCCGCCTAATATAGATGCAGTGGTGTATTTGCTGGATGAACTGATACCGAGACTGGATAAAGCGGGAAAGAAATATCACCTGTTCATAGCAGGCAAAGGATTAGATGAAAAGATTGTAAGCAGGATAAAGGAAACTCCTAATGTTAGCTATACCGGCTTTGTTGATGATCTGGATATATTCATCAGATCGTGCGATATAATGGTAAACCCGGTGATGACCGGTGGCGGTATTAAAACCAAAGCTGTAGAAGCATTAGGTTATAATAAGATAGTAGTGAGCAGTGCTGCAGGTGCTGCAGGATTAATGAAAGAAGTGTGTGGTAGCAACCTGCTTATAACTGCAGATTATGACTGGGATGCTTTTGCGGTACAGGTAATGGCAGCAATACAACAAAAAGCTGCGATACCCCAAAGTTTTTACGATACTTATTATTGGGATAATGCTGCGAGGAAGATACTAAGTATTATGAACGGTAAGCTTACTGCCCCGCTCCGTTAAAAGCATACTGCACCAGATTGGCGCCCATCTGCAAAGCCTCAATGTGCTTTGCGTTATTATCATTATGTACTTCGGGATCTTCCCAGCCATCACCAAGGTCTGTTTCAACACTGTAAAAACACACCAGCCTGCCTTTGTATATCAATCCGTACCCCTTTGGCGGCTTGTTATCGTGTTCGTGTATCTTAGGTACTCCATTAGGAAAGTTGAACTTCTGGTGGTAGATGGGGTGAGAGAATGGTAACTCGGTAAGCTCCAGTTCGGGGAATGCTTGTTTCAACGCCGGCCGCACATATTGGTCCATACCGTAATTATCATCTATATGCAGGAAACCACCGGCTTCTAAATATTTGCGCAGGTTTTGTGCCTCAGCAGGATTCAATACCCAACGACCGTGGCCTGTCATGTGGATGAAGGGGTAATTGAATATTTCCGGGCTGCCTACCTCAACCTGCGCTTCCTGCAGCGAAAATTTAGTATACAGTTGCTGGTTACAGTATGCAGCCAGGTTTTTCAATGCTGTTGGGTTCGCATACCAATCGCCACCACCGCCGTATATCAGCAGTGCCAGTTTCATTTGTTGTGCTCCAGCCATAGTTGGTGCCAGCAATAATGCTAATAATATATACCTAAGGTGTTTCATTGTTTATAGTATTAAAATAAGCACAAACCATCATCGCTGCCGTTTCCGTACGCAGACGCTGGCTCACCAGCGATATGCCTGAGAAGCCTGCCTGCTCGCACAATGTTACTTCTTCTGCTGTGAAATCGCCTTCGGGGCCTATCAATATAATGGCATCGCTACCTGCCTGCAATATTTTAGGCAGCGGTATGCGTTCCTTATCTTCTATGCAATGGCCAATGAGCTTTTGGGGCATGTCTTTATAGCGGTCTATCAGCGACTTTATAGGTTGCGGCTCCGTCAATTCAGGCAGGTAATATTGCTGCGATTGCAGCATGGCCGATACCAGGATACCTTTCCACCTATCGTGCCGTATACGTTCCTTTTCTGTACGGGTGGTACTGAGTGGTATAATGATTCGCACGCCCAGTTCGGTAGCTTTTTCAAGCAGCCATTCGTTGCGGCTGGTATTTTTAGTAAAGCCTACTGCCAGGTGCAACCCAACAGCAGACTTTTCGTGAAAAACAATATTATCGACAGTTACTTCGCATTTCTTTTTAGCCGTGGCAGAAATAGAAACAGTTGCCACAGTACCTTTCCCATCCGTCAACCTTAAACTTTCACCTTGCTGCATTCGCAATACCTGCACCACATGCCGGGCAGTATCTTCGTCCAGCGATACCTTTCCGTGCAAGGCCATAGGTGCATCATGAAAAAACAATGGTAGAGATGCCATGCCGGCAAATTAAACACAAAATGGCATCTTAACGCAAAACCATCTGCCTGTCCTGTATCATTTTGCGCAAATTTATGAGTCCGTAGCGCATGCGGCCTAATGCCGTATTAATGCTTACTGAAGTCATATCTGCTATTTCTTTAAAGCTAAGGTCGCCATACATGCGCAGCACAATCACTTCACGTTGCTCTTCTGGCAGTGCTTCTATCAGTTGCCGCACGCTTTCATTTGTCTGGCGGGTTTCTATCCTGTCCGATGCATTGTAGTCGGAAGTGCCTATCAGGTCAGAAATATCCTTACCATCGGGTAATAATACCTGCACTTGTTGCTTCACTTTACGGAAATGATCCATACATAGATTGTGCGCTACACGTATGGCCCATGGTAAAAACTTGCCCTGCTCCGAATAGCGCCCTTCGCGCATGGTACGTATCATTTTAAGGAAGGCATCCTGGAAGATGTCTTCTGCTATATACTTGTCTTTCACCAGCATATAGATGGATGTATACAGCTTGTCTTTATAGCGGTATACCAGGGTTTCAAGCGCTCTTTCATCGCCCTGTATAAAGGCGTGTATCAGCTCTGAGTCAGAACGTTGTTGGATTATTTGCATATACTTCTACCAGTTTTCGAACGTAGAGTTCAAACCATCTCGGATGTAAATATTAAGTAGAAGTTTACCGTATATGCCTTTGTTTAAGAGTTAAATAACGCCAGTTGCCTTGTTTTAGTATCAACTGTTGTAAAAAAGTTAAAACAAATTTCGAGCCAAATTAATTAACAGTTCCGATACAATCAAACCATTTTTCTAAAAAGGCTGGATAATAGTAGACGTAGCAGTGACAATAAAGGTTGGGATAATAATAATTTCCGGTTGAAACTGACCTATTTATGACAAAAGCGGGGCAATAAGAAATCGCCCCGCTCTATCGTCAAAAAATTTGGCTAATACAAACTCAATAGAAAAGGGCGCAGCATAACTGCGCCCTCCATTAACCAAAAAACCAACCAACCATTTTTATTAATAATACCTATTATTATGTTTTGCCCTGTATATATGCTTGTTTGCTTTGCGCTGCTCATGCTGCAGTATATGCCTTTCACGGGGTGTTATCCTGCCATCAGCCTTCGCCATATATTCATAGTGGCGTATCTTGGCTTGCTGCATGCGCAGGGCACGTGTTTCATGGCGGGTAAGCTGCCCATGCCTTACGCCATGCTTTATCCTGTTTTGCTGGTTATACTGACGCTTATCCACTTTTGGCGTATATGGATTTCTTGCTTCTGCGCTGTTAGCTATGAACATTGAACCCACTATAGCTGCAATAATCATGATCTTTTTCATACTGTTCTTTTTGCTGTTTTATAATAGATAGACCGTCGTGGTATTCTTGAGTTTAACCGGCGACTGTTAAAGAAAACCCAATACAAAAAGAAAGCTCCCTCTAGACAAAGGGAGCTGTTACGCAATATGAAATATAACAAAAGAGAAGGTTAATCAGGCTTCTTACCGTCCAAGAATGTATTGATGGTTTGTATAGAACCCTGGCTATTCTTATTATCATTGACACCTACACTATAACCGCTGTAGTATGTTTCTGAAGATGGTGTATTATTATCCAGCTGCATGTTGCGGCGCACGTATGCAGGTACATTTTCCATATCATCATGGCTTTCTGTAGCCTTCACGTTGAAGCTCAACCTGC
>JANLJF010000153.1 GCA_029255605.1 Azovibrio restrictus | reverse complement strand
ACGAAAACAGGCTAATCAATTCCGACACAATAGGTTTGATATCTGGCAGTCGTTCAACTTGTCTTCCGATTTTTCAGAAGCATTGATCGCTAAGTTTTCCGGCGCACATTATGTATATGTGAAGAAAAACATGAACTGGGATAGGGCAGCGTGGAAGGTGAAAAGTTTTTTATCCAAAGCCATTATAGCCAGGAATATAACCCTATTGCTTACAGTTTTGTTTCCACCATACCTGCGTAGGAAAACACATTATGTAGGGGGCGGTGTAGATATAAGTAAATTTATATCCACAGGTAACCGAAGTTTTCGGAAGCAGTATGATATACCAGATACTGCTTTTGTGGTAACATGCATAGCGCAGTTGGTCCGCGTTAAAGACCAGGCAACTTTGATAAAGGCGGTAGCACAGATTGAAAAAGCTTATTTGATATTAGCAGGCGCAGAAAAGGATGAGCCTTATGCAAAAGAGCTACATGATTTGGTTGAGAAACTGCAAATGAGTAACCGGGTAATATTTGCGGGGTCTGTTGCTGCTGTGAATGATTTACTTAATACTTCAGATGTATATGTGTTGCCAACAACCAATATTGGCGGGCATGAAGAAGGTTCCCCTGTTTCCTTGCTGGAAGCCATGGCCGCACAAGTGCCTTGTGTAGCCAGCAATGTGGCAGGTAGCAGAGATCTGATAAGAACGAATGATACCGGCCTCCTGTTTCAACCTGGCAATGTAGAAGAGTTGACGGCATGCATCAGGAAGTATATGGATGATAAGGGCTTTGCAGAAACGATGACGCAGAATGCACACACGTTAGTTGTAAATGAACATACCTTAGAAAAGGAAGCAGCAGCGTTTCAGGATGTGTACAAAAAAATCATGCGCATTAAAACCTCATGAGTGCTTTTTGCGACATAGCATTGTGCAATGCTACATACTATCCCAAATACAACCGGCTAAATGAAACAGCATGGCAGCAATCAGGTTGGTACTGGAAGAGCATTGGAGCGAAAGGAGGGGACTATATACATAAGTATACAAATCCGGATGGCGAACTGGTAATAATTGGCCAGTTATATGAGGTGATTGATATAGTTGAGATTTTTGAACGGGTAAGAAAATATGTTTCAAAAGCATCAAATGCTTTTGAAGACCCTGCCGGCCATTATGCTATTTTTTACTTTGATAATACCAGTAAAGAATACCACGTTTTTACCAACAGGCTAGGAACGTACCATGTTTATTATTCGTCGATAGATAAAGTGGTAAGTACCTACTATTTAGGTTTAGCTAAACAAGCAGCTACCAGCAAGCTGGATTGGCAAGGTGTAGCTGGCTTTTTCTCAAATGGCTTTTTTCCTGATGATAAAACTTACCTGGAAGGCATAACTATTCTGCAACCCGCATCCTGGTATTGTTTCGATGAATCTTTAAACCTTATCCATCATAAACGTTATTGGGACTGGCAATTTGAGCCGCAAGAAGCGACTATAAATGAGTGGTGTGATGCATTGCACTATATATTGAGAGATTCTATAGCTACGGCCATAGAAGATAAAGCCACTGCTTTGCCGCTTTCAGGTGGCTTGGATTCCCGTACTATTGCCGGAGTGCTAACGAAAATAGATACTCAGTATAAATCTTTATGGGCTTATTCTTATGGATACAGTGCCGCCTCTTCAGAAATAAAAATTGGTAAGCAAATAGCAAACCGGAGAAACATCAGGTTTGATAGCTATGTAGTACCAGATTATCTCTGGAAAGAAATGGCAAACATCACGGATAGTGTTGAGTTGTTTCAATACCTGACGGGTACGCGGCAGGCATATGTGCGAGAAGCGATACAGACAAATACAGATGTGGTAATAGGCGGCCATTGGGGTGATGTTTGGCTCGATGGTATGGGCATGGGGGAGCATGGTAATTATGGCCAACTGTTCAAAAAGAAAATAGTGAAAAATGGCAGTGTACAATTATTAAGTACGATATGCAGTCATTATTTACCGGATTATAAAAACTATCTCGATAGCTATTTTGATATGCATATCTCAAAGCATGCGCATATAAAAGATGCTGACTTCAGAATGAAGATATACAAGACCGATCAATGGTCTTTCCGGTGGACAGTACCAAGCCTGCGAATGTACCAGGCAGCAGCGATGCCTGTTTTGCCATTTTATGATAAGCGCATTGTTGACCTATTTTTAAAAATTCCTTCAGAAGTTTTAAAGGGCCGGGAGTTGCAGATAGCATATCTTAAAAAATATCACCCCGACCTCGCATCCATAAAATGGCAGGAATACGATAGGAATCTATACAGCTATAAAGGTTTTAATAATCGCCATATAGTATATCGTTCTGTAAATAAGCTAAAGCGGGTATTATCAGGCAAGACACATATCTCCCGAAATTGGGAAGTTTGTTATCTGAATGAAAATGGCAAACAAAACCTATACGACAGCCTGAACACTGCTACGATTAAAAGTATAGTGCCTGCTAATGATTTGCGGAAAACGCTGGATGACTTCTATAGAAATCCGAGTGCTGCCAATGGATATGCTATAAGCATGTTGCATACATTCGCCCAATTTGTAAATACAGTGTTATAGTGCGCGATAAAAAGCGAAGGATATTATTAGTAATGCATAGCATCCCGGTAGACTCCGGTTTTCTGGCAACTAAGTTTATTAAGCTTAATGAACGATATGATGTGCATTTACTCTGTTGGGATAAGCCTGAGAACATTGACTTGTTTATGGAAACATACAGGCTGCCTGCTGATTTTAGGAAACGTATCCACTTAGGTAATAGCAAACACTTCAATATATTCAAAGTATTATACTGCCTACTTGTTTGTTTCTTTGGTTCTTCGCGTGTAAGAAGGTATCTTTTTGGTTATAAGGGAGCATTTACAAATAAGCTAAAGTTTATAATAAAATATCTGCCGGCTTTGTTTATACATCCTGCAGTTGTTCATTTTGAGTTTGGTACATTGGCTAAACAGGGGTTAGATCTGAAGCAGCTTACCGGCGCTAAGCTGGTAGCCAGTTTTCGCGGTTATGATCTTAACTATGCAGGCCTTGATGACATAGGGTATTATAAAGAGGTGTGGAATGAAATAGATGCTGTACATTTTTTAGGGGCAGACATAAAGAAGCGGGCTGTAACCCGTGGTTATGCAGGGAGCAAATACGAAGTATTAATCCCGCCGGGTATTGACCTGAATGTATTTAATACGGTAGTAGAAGCATCGAAGTTTGAAGTGGACGCTCTACATATAGTCAGTGTAGGCCGTTTAGTTTGGAAGAAAGGCTACGAATATGCCATCAGGGCCGTAGCACGACTGAAAGAGAAAAATATTCCCTTCGTATATCACATTATTGGCGATGGCCCACATCGGCAGGCGTTAGAATTTACTATTCATGAATTAGGGCTGCAAGAAAATGTCGTTTTATGTGGTGCAATGAATGCTATTGAGGTAAAAAATGAATTGGGTATCGCCCAGGTTTTTTTGCAACCTTCTATATCAGAAGGCTTTTCAAATGCTGTAGTTGAGGCACAGGCGATGGGTGTGCCGGTTATCTGTAGCGATGCAGATGGACTGCCGGAAAATGTTGCAGATAGTATAACAGGATTTGTAACACCTAAATGGAATGAGCAGGCTATTGCAGATAAACTGGAGTGGTGCTGGCAGCATAAAGATGAATTGCTTAAAATGGGTAAAGCGGGACAGCATAGAGTTGCTGCTCACTTTACACAAGAGCAGCAATTGGATGCTTTTGCTGAGCTATATAATAAACTTTTACAACAGGCCTGATGCGGATAGATGCGGTGTGGTTTAATGAAGCGCAGACTGATTCATGGGAATTTGGCTCATCTTATACCATAGCATATAGCCCCGATGCGCTTGCCGATGTCATTCCCCGCATAGTAGATGGCGCAACTGCTGAATGGTTATTGTTTTGGGATAGTAAACTGGGTAGTCCGGATTTAGCTCTTATAAAAGAATTGGCAGGGAAGCCTGTTGATGTATGGCATGGGGGCTTGAAACTAGGGTTGGGTGGTCTGCCGCAGGTGCTCGACTATATTGATCCTGCATGGTTATATAACAAAGATGCACCTGTTAATATTATCAGCTCATCTTTTCGACTAAGCCTGCAGGCTTGTTTGATAAGGACTGATATTCTGAAGTGCGTATTAAACAATCTTGTAGGTTTTCAATCTATGGAAATGACAGGTTTGGCTTTAGGATATAGCCTTATAAAAAAAGGTGGCATCATCCGTTATCATCCCGATCTCGTGCCATCTGTTAAATCAACTGTTGTACATCTTCCAAGGTTGGATGAATGGGTGTTTTTAAGGAAATTTTTTTCGTTAAAGTGGCAACTCTGGGTGATGTTCAACATGCCGGGCCTATTGTTAAATTATAAATATTGGCGCAGTACGAAAAGTGTAGCATATCTGCCTTGCAAACCTTCCATACATTCATCCATAGAAGAAACATTGCCAGAAGTAGAAGGTACTGTATCTGTTTTAGCGCCTACGTTGGATAGGTATCCTTATCTTGAAAGGGAATTGGAACAATTATCCTTACAAAAGCATTTGCCAATAGAAGTATTGATAACAGACCAAACAGATGCAGACAGGAGGCATGAGATAGATACTGCCTTATATCCCGGTATCAACATCCGTTACTTTCCGCAAAATGAAAAGGGGCAATGTATAGCCTGGAATAAGATGCTGGAAGAAGCAAAAGGGGAGTATGTACTTTTTTTGGGTGATGATGCAGATAATATTCAGCCGTGGTTTATACAAAAACTTCTGTCGACCATACAACGATTTGATGCAGATATGGTAGCATCAAACGTTATAGAACTCAGGATGCCCACCAGGCCGGTAAATCAATATTTCTACATGTCTGATACCTTTCCTATTACGCTTATTAAAACAGAGGTAGTAAGAAGGGTAGGTAATATGGATATGTTCTTCAACAGGAATATTCGTGCAGATTATGATTTGGCCTTACGTTGTCATGAATCAGGTGCACTAATGATATTTGACTCATCAGCGTTGATAGACCATCATCGCGCACCATCCGGCGGATTGCGGGCTCATAAAGCTAGGGTTGTAACCAATGCTATTTCAAGACAATCCATCAGTAAGTTTGCAGAACCAGCCCTGTCAGAAATATTTCTTGTAAAAAAACATTTTAATGCACTGCAGTATAAAATGTTTATACGCATCAAGTTCTTCAACCAGTTATCTATAAAAGGTAATGGCCTTAGAAAAATAGCGCGTATCCTGATGTTTGGTGCTAAGTTACCCGGTATTATAAGACGCTATAAGGCCAATGTAAAATTGGCAGAACAAGAGCTAAATCGTCGTGCCAGCTCATAAGCACTATCTGTTAATAAGTTCTGAATTTCCGCCGGGGCCGGGAGGCATAGGTAAGCATGCCTACTGCCTGGCAAAGGCATTATTACATCATAATATATCTGTGACGGTTGTTTGTAACATGGATTATGCAAGTGATGATGAAATTGACGTCTTCAAGGCAAAGCTTCCGCCAGGTATGCGAATAGTACATATTCGTAGGCAAGGCTTTGCTACTTATCTGAATAGGATAAGAACAACAACAGTTTTATGCAAACAACAACAGTTTGATACAGTAATTGTAAGTGGCCAGTTTTCGATATGGATGGGGGCATTACTTAAGACATTACATGGAGCAAAGTTATTTGTTGGTGCATTTGTACACGGTTCTGAATTGTTGATGGGTGGCAGTATAAAAAGATGGTTAACCAAACTCAGCCTTAATAAACAAGATGCTTTATGGCCGGTGTCACACTATACAGAAGCGCTGCTTCATAAGGCAGGAATATTGAAGAATATAAAGCTAATACCGAATGGTATAGATATAAGTGAGTGGGAAAATAGCAGCAAAGAAAAAATGCCATGGAAGGGATACCCCAATCTGCTCACTACGGGCAGCCTTACTAAAAGAAAAGGGCAGCATAATATCATAAATGCATTACCTGTACTGATAAAACAATACCCAGAAATACACTACCATATGGTTGGATTGCCGGTTGAAGTTGAGGCTATAAAGCAGCGTGCAAGGCAACTAGGCGTTGGGGATTATATTTCTATACATGGCCGCTTGTCAGATGGTGATTTGAAGAAAGCCTACAATACAGCTGATGTGTTCTGTATGCTGAGTGAAGAAGACAATGGCGATGTAGAAGGATTTGGTATAGCTGTATTGGAAGCAAATATGAATGGTGTGCCTGCAATAGGTAGCAGGAATACAGGTATAGAAGATGCTATAAATGATAATGTAACAGGTAAGTTGGTTGATGCACATGATGCTGAAGAAGTATTAGCTGCTATGCAACAATTGCTGACAGCAAATAAAGCAGCATTGCAAACCAATTGTCGTAACTGGGCTATAGCACATGATTGGAATGAAGTAGTTAAACCCCTGTTGTGAGGATACTGGTTATATCGCATACGGATCATTACATTGATAGCAGTGGCACCATTGTTGGCTGGGGACCTACTGTCAGGGAAATAGATATGCTGGCAGAACGTTTTGGTGCAGTTACACACATTGCATGTTTGCATACAGGTACAGCACCACTTAGTACTGTGGCATATGGCAACGAGAATGTGTCGTTTATAGCTATACCTCCTTTTGGTGGCACCGGATGGAAGAACAAATTAAACATCCTCACCTCGGCATGGGGTAATCTTATTAAAATACGAAAGGCATTACGAAAGGCAGATGTATTTCAGTTCCGTGCGCCAACATCTATAGGGCTATATGTTATCCCATACTTAAGTTTTTTTTCAAGAAAAAAAGGGTGGTATAAGTATGCCGGCAACTGGATAGCTGAACGTCCACCATTGTCTTACGCTATACAGAAATGGATGCTGTTGCATTTGCAGTCAAGAAAAGTAACCATCAATGGTGCATGGCCGCATCAACCATCGCATTGTATCAGTTTTGAGAATCCATGCCTCGATGATGCAGACAGGATATCGGGAGCTGCAACTATAGCCAATAAAGAATTTGATGGGCTATTAACACTCTGCTTTGTAGGCAGGTTAGATAAAGAGAAGGGCTTGGATGAAATTATTGAAGCCGTAAGTATGCATCCTCAAAAAGACAGGATACAAGCAATACATATTGTAGGCGATGGCCCTCATAAGCACAATTTGGAAGAAAAAATAAAAGATGTGCAATTACCTATAGTGCTGCACGGCGCGTTGCCTCGCAACGCCGTGTTTGATATTTATAGGCGGTCTCATTTCCTTTTGTTGCCTAGCAGGTCAGAGGGTTTCCCGAAGGTGGTAGCAGAAGCTGCTAACTTTGGTTGTATACCTATTGTTTCAGATGTTTCTTCTATAAGCCAGTATGTGAATGACAACAATGGTTATCTGTGGGATACGAATGAATCTTCATTTGCTGACTTCTTTTGTAACATAGATTTGAATAACACAAAGGATTTTAAAAATCGTTCTGCGGAAGCGCACAAGATGGCAGCAAATTTCACGTACACTGTCTATCTCGATAAATTAAGCACACTGATATTAGCTTAATGTTGTTTACCGAAGCATATCCTAAATATTTACCACTTCATTATGCAGTTTTGCTGGTATTGATGGGTGCTGCTTCAGTATACGTGCAGGGCGTGGCAAGCCTGGCATGGTTGGCCATTATTGTATGCACCATCTATGGTTTTGCTATAGATGACCTGCGTTGGTTGTGGTATGGTGTAGCTATGTCTCCGGGTGTAGAGGTATGGTCGCGTATGGCAAGAGCGCCTTTAGTGCCGCATGAAATTGGCAAATACTACTTGCTGTTTGTAATCGTGCTGCTTCTTGTTCAACACACACGTAGATATTCTCATCAGCCGCTTTATCATGTAGGTGCATTGATTTTGCTATGTCTTTTACCCGGGTTAATAGTAGCCTTAAGTGTTTTCAATTTCGAATATTGGGTACTCAATGCATTAGGCGTTATTGAGCTTGGGTTATTACTGGTATTCTCTGCCCGTGAAAGGTGGCCCATAGAAAAACATTGCAGCGTGCTGCAGTTTGCCATCATGCCAATGTTACCCATATTGGTATATCTCACACTGAAGACCCCGGACTTCGATGACATAAATTTTAAGCTGGGTTCTAACTTCAAAACATCGGGCAATTTTGGTAGCAACCAGGTGTCTACTATACTGGGTATGGGGCTTGTGCTCACGACATTGCTTACTATTATCAGGCGGCCATTATTTCGTATCAGCTGGCTTAACTATTTATTGATAGCTCTGTTACTGTTTCGTGGGTTGCTTACATTTTCGAGAGGTGGTATTATTACCGCTTTGCTTGCCATTACCGCAGCTATACTATACATGGCGTTTATCAACAGGCGTTTATTTGCCAGGACATTCCTGGCAGTTGTAGCCTTGGCATCATTAGGTACATTCATTTTTATAAAAGTGAATGATCTGACCAAGAACCAATTGCTACTAAGATACCAGGGTGAAACCGCAGGTACTTTAAGCGGCAGCAAGCAGCGTTCACTTAACACAATTACATCATCGCGGTTGCTATTGGCACAGACAGATTGGGAGATATTTAAAGACAATATCTGGTTTGGTGCCGGGCCTGGGATGTCTAAAGACCTGCGTTCGCAATATGGATTTATCGATATCGTATCGCATACAGAGTTTACGAGATTATTGAGTGAGCACGGTATTGGTGGTATGTTAGTAACAATCATTCTAATCGTTTTCCCTTTCTATTGGGTTCGCAAACAGAGGCTTCGTATCTGGAAAGCAATGTGTAGTTCGTTGTTTGCCTTTGCGTTGCTTACCAGTGTACACTCGGCCATGCGCACCAATACTACTGTAGTATGTTTTGTGTTGGCCGCTATGCCGGTTTATTTACTTCGTAAATCAAGTGCCACAAGCCATGTCTAACCGGGTTATCATAGTAGGCCTGTTTTCAGATCCCGGTAAAAGCCCTGTAACACAAGGCTACGAACTGGCAAGGGTGTTGAAGGCAAATGGTTACAATGTAATGACTGTATCGCGCTACTATAACAAATTACTACGCTTAATAGATATAGTCTGGCAATTGATAATTAAGAAAGGGCAATATGATACAGCAATTGTGCAATTCTATTCGGGCAACAGCTTTATCTGGCAGTACGTAGTGGGGCATATTGTAAAGCTATTAGGGAAGAAGTTGATCTTTACCATACATGGTGGCGGTGTGCCGGCACGCATAAAGCGCTTTCCTAAACGATATTTAACATTGTTGAAAAAGGCAGATAAGATTACTTGTCCATCGCCATATATTGCCGATGTATTGCATAGGTACATGGTGCCTTGCTCAGTGATAGAAAATATTATACCGCTATCGCAATACCGTTTTGTGCCCAAAGAAAGTTTTTGCCCAACGATACTGTGGATGCGTGCGTTTTCTGATATCTACAATCCTGAAATGGCCATTCGTGCTATTGCCATTGTAAAGCAGGTATACCCCGGTACCAAAATGTATATGGCTGGGCCTGACCTGGGAAGCTTGCCTTCTGCATTGATGCTGATAAATGAATTGTTGCTTGATAATAATATAGAGCTTGTTGGTTTTGCAGATAAAAAGAAAAAGCAACAACTGGCGGAGAGCTGCGATATATATGTATCCACCAACAGGATAGATAACAGCCCGGTTACATTCACGGAAATGTGGGCGCTGGGCCTCCCTGTTATCAGCACAAATGTGGGCGGGGTACCTTATATGATACAGGACGGTGTGAATGGTATGCTGGTAAATAGTAACGATCACGAGGCGTTGGCTGAAAAGATCATATCAATTATTGAAGACGCAGCGCAGAGCAAACAGTTGGTGCAGCAGGCATTTAGTGATGTGGGCAAATATGATGAGAAAGTTGTGCTTAAAAAATGGCAATTCCTTTTAGCTGATTTATAAATGAGCTTCACTGAGAAGTTATATAATGTCTCGCCTGTGTTCCTGCAGAATGCTTTGGTGAGCATGTATGGCTGGCAATGGCATAAGCGTCGTTTTGGAGGTATATTTCAGCATGAATTAGCAGGTTTCAGGCAACGCGAAAGCTTTACAAGTGAGCAATGGAAATCGTATGTGGATGCAAGCTTGAAAAAAATGCTGCTGCACGCGTATGATACCGTACCATATTATCGTACAGTATGGGATGCCGCCGGTGTCACGAAAGTGCAGCTTAATAATATCACTACAGATAGTTTATCAGCATTGCCTATGCTAGATAAAGAATCACTGCGTAAGTACGGCACTACAGAGCTGCTTTCTGCTAACAGAGAAAAAGGTGGTAGCTTCTTTTCTTCCAGCGGAAGTACGGGTACGCCTACCAGCATACTATTCTCTCATCCCATGCATCAAAGATGGAGTGCAGCATATGAAGCACGGGTAAGAAACTGGGCAGGTGTAGATAGGCACATGCGACGTGGCATGATAGGTGGCAGGAAAGTGGTGCCACATGCCAATGCCACACCGCCGTATTACAGGTACAATTCAGTAGAAAAGCAAGTGTACTTTTCTGCTTACCATATATCTGCTAAAAATGCTGCAAACTATGTAGCGGCTATGCATAAATATCAGCCCGAATACATGGTAGGTTATGCTATGGCCAATTACCTGCTGGCCCGTTTTATAAAAGAAGAGAATCTTTCCGCACCAAGAATGAAGGCCGTGCTGACATCCAGCGAAAAGCTGACACAGGAAATGCGCGATGTATTTCATGAAGTATATGGATGTAAAACATACGATGCGTGGAGTGGTGTAGAAGCTTGCGGATTGGTAAGCGAATGTGAGCATGGAAGTTTGCATATAAGTCCCGATGTGGGAATCATAGAGCTTTTAGATAAAGACGGAAGGCCTGTTAAGCCGGGAGAAATAGGAGAAGTAGTGTGTACCGGTTTACTCAATTACGATCAGCCACTGATACGTTACCGCATTGGCGACTACATGCGTCTGGCCGAAGGTATATGTAGCTGTGGCAGGCATATGCCCGTAGTAGATGAAATAATTGGTCGCCTTGAAGATGTGGTAGTAACAAAGGATGGGCGCGAAATGGTGCGCTTCCACAGCATATTTACCGGAATGCCTAACATAATAAAAGGGCAGGTAGTGCAGGAAGCAATCGATGATATAGCACTTAACATAGTAGCTGTCAACCCTTTAACCGAAAGTGAAAAACAAATATTGAAAGAACGGTTATATAACCAACTTGGCAATGTAAATGTGTATATTTCGGAACTGAAAGAGATACCGGTTGGTGCAAATGGCAAATTCAGGGCTGTAATATCCAAAATAAAAAAGTCGTAAACCTGTAAATGACTAAAGTTTTGACGGTGATTGGTACGCGCCCGCAATTTATAAAAGCGGCCGCCGTATCAAGGGTTATAAAGGAGCAAACAAATATAAAAGAGGTGCTTATCCATACCGGGCAGCATTACGATGATGTAATGTCCGAGATATTTTTTCGCGAAATGGATATCCCTAAGCCCGACTATCACTTTAGTATCAATACCAGTACGCATGCTACCATGACGGCTCAAATGCTGGAGGGTATAGAGCAGGCTGTTATCAAAGAAAAACCGGATATAGTACTGGTTTATGGCGATACCAACTCCACATTGGCAGGCGCGCTGGCTGCATCAAAACTGCATGTACCGGTAGCCCATATAGAGGCAGGCCTGCGTAGCTTTTACATGGATATGCCTGAAGAGGTGAACCGCATACTTACAGATAGGATCAGTAATAAGCTATTTTGCCCTACCAGTGCTGCCATGCACAACCTGGAAGTAGAAGGGCTGAACACACCAGACAGGGTTGTTGTTAATACCGGTGATGTAATGTATGATGCAGCACTGTATTATGCAAAACTGGCGGAAGAGCGCTCGCATATTCTGCACACTTTGAATCTGAAGCCCGATAGTTATTTACTGGCTACTGTTCACCGTGCAGAGAATACCGATAATAAAGAAAGGCTGGCTTCTATAGTAGCTGCTATTAATACCTTATCGAAGCAGCATAAGATTATATTGCCTTTGCATCCGCGTACTAAGAAAATGCTGGAGCAGTTTCATCTGGAACTGGAATGTACAGTGATAGAACCGGTAGGCTATTTTGATATGATATCGCTCATTAAAAACTGCCATATGGTGCTCACCGATAGTGGCGGGCTTCAAAAGGAATCTTATTTCTTTCATAAATACTGCATCACCCTTCGCGACCAGACGGAATGGGTGGAGCTAACCCAAGCAGGCTGTAGCAAAATAGCCGGTGCTGAAAAGGAACATATCTTACAGGCAGTTGCTGATTTCTATACAAAGCCATTTCATAATGGCAGCGTATTCTATGGTGATGGGAATGCATCGCGCATCATTTGTCAATATTTGTCTTCGGCCAGTTAGTGCGTAGCGTTTTAATCCTTACACAGTATTACCCGCCCGAAACGGGGGCGCCACAAAACAGGCTTAGTAGCCTTGCCCGTCACTTAAAGGCATTGGGCATGGATGTAACAGTGCTTACGGCAATGCCCAATTATCCGGCTATGCAGGTAATGGAAGGGTATAAAGGGAAGTGGCATGTGAAAGAACAATTGGATGGCGTTACCATTCATCGCAGCTGGATATATGCGAAGAAGACAACGGGCGTTTTCCTTCGGTTGTTGAATTATTTTTCCTTTGTATTCAGTGCCATGATAGTTGGTCAGTTTAATATCCGTAAGCATGATGTGATTATCTGCGAATCGCCGCCATTGTTTTTAGGTATTGCGGCCTTAACGATAAAGCTGTTTAAAAGATCTAAGCTGGTATTTAACGTATCAGACCTATGGCCCGAAAGTGCAGAAAAGTTGGGCATCGTTACCAATAAGTTTTTCCTCAAACTGGCATATGCCCTTGAGGCATGGTTATACAAACGTGCTGCATTAGTAACCGGGCAAACGCAGGGTATTGTGCACAGTATATCAACGCGGTTCTCCCGCACTAAAACATCCTGGTTGCCCAATGGCATTGATATAAAACAACAACAGGTAGATACGAATTGGCGGCAACTGAATGGATTTAGTGATACGGATTTTATAGTATTATATGCAGGCATCCTTGGCCATGCGCAGGCGCTGGAGGTGATATTGAAAGCTGCTGCATTAGTAAAAGAGGATGTCAGCATAAAATTTGTATTGGTTGGTGATGGCCCGCAAAAAGATGCGCTGCATGCCTTGAAAGAGGAACTGCAACTATTTAATGTACATTTCTTTCCCAATACTCCTGCATCAAAGATGCCACCCATTATCTATGCCAGCAATGCAGCAGTAGTGCCACTTAAAAACATACCGCTGTTTAAAGGTGCTATACCCTCTAAAATATTTGAGAACCTGGCCGCGTCAAAACCCGTTTTGCTGGGCGTAGATGGCGAGGCAATAGAACTATTTATAGATAATGGTAACTGCGGCATTTTCTTCAC
>JANLJF010000152.1 GCA_029255605.1 Azovibrio restrictus | reverse complement strand
CATGCTATAGGACAGAAGTACTTTTGTTTTGCATCCGGAGCAAATATTTTATTAACATCTAAAAAGTATAAGAGAGAAAATACTAACTGTAATTAAAACATTCACCATTAAAAATCAGGAATTATGAAAATCACTTCAATATGGAAGGCGTGGCCAGTGTTAGCTTTAGCCTTTTTGATAACCAGCTGCTGCAAGCCTGAAATAACAGGTAGTGTAGCCAATACATTAAGGCCGCAGGAAACTAACAACTGGTGCTGGGCCGCCACTACTCAAATGCTGGCACAGCATTTCAGTGTGTCCGTTACACAATGTTCGCTGGCCAACCAGCGTTTTAACATGACTAACTGCTGCACACCGCGCAGCACGAACGCCAGTTGTCCTAAAATCGACGACTGTAACAGGCCGGGTTGGGTAATGCTGGCAGCGTGCGGCCTTACCAGCGATGAAGCAACTTCAGCACTGTCATGGGAAGACCTGCGTAAGCAGATATTCTGTTCTAAAAAGCCAATGGGCTATGCTTACGGCACGTCGGGTGTTGTGGGCCATGTAGTGGTAATAAAAGGTTATCTTACACTGAACGGTACCAATTATGTAGTGCTCAACGACCCATGGGCACCATGCACCGGTCAGGAAAGAATCATTACCTACGAACAATATGCAGACCCCGCAGGTACTGCTACGCACTGGACAACCTGGTATAACATTAAGAAACCGTAATAGCTCACCTAACAAACATTAAAAGTCATGAAATACGCAAAATATATTATACCCGCATTAGCTATAATGCTTGCAGCAAGCTGCGATATGGATAAAAAAGCAAACGGGCAGGATGGTAACACATCACAGCAACAAGCCCCGAAAGAATATAAATCGCCTGCAGAAGCAGCTACTGCTGCCAAAGAAGACATGCTGGCCGCTATAGATAAGGTGAACTTCGGGGTAAGCCGCGAGGCACTGAAAAATGCTACACCCGGTGCACCTGTTATGAAATACGGCATCGATTGGGATGCGCTGGTACGTGCTGATTCAAACATTACACCCGAAAATATGACACAGCCGGAGCCTGTTACTATGGTGCCGCTGATAAACGGAACAGATGTGGTAACGATGGTAGCACTGAATAACAGGAACCAGCAATACACGGTAGCTGCACTGGGGGATAAGCAAATAGCTGAAGAACTGGATATGGTAAGAAAAGCAGATTCTGCCGGAATGCAGAGTGAGATAAAGATATTTGAAGTACCCAACCTGCAAGCTGTAATATACGCTGTGGGCTCACCCAGGGGCAATATCTACTATACATCTTACAACAACAACTCCATCCGCAGGGGTTTGAATGGTGCGGAACTGTTCAAAATGCTGAGGAATGATGCGGTGCTTTTCCAGCGCCAGTTCGGAGAAGAACTGAAGAAAGGTAAACTGGTGAAGTAACGCTTATAAATATTGTAGAATAAGAAAAAGCCCGACATATATGTCGGGCTTTTAAAATTATCTATGTCGCTTCGTGTTATCTGTTCTGCTGATTAAATAAAAATTAAAATCTAAAAAACTTATGTGATGATTTCTGTATTCAAATTTTAATGTTTTTTTCATGTGGACTGTATGCTCTATATATCAGTTCGATATAACAGTTCTTTAATGTAGATATGTTATTTTCGAACCATGCCAAGTGCATTTTTTTACAAGTGTTATGAAGTGCTTAGCTAATAATGTAGGAAGGTTTACCACATTTTAATAGTCATTTTAAGGTTGCTTTAATGTAAGGTGCCTAAGGTGTATTATAATTTTGACTTTGACAGACATAACCCTTATTATGTCAAACACTTACTCAAAGGCAGTAGCAGCATGATCTTACTGCGGTAAACCAGCTATTTATGAATTATAGGAACATTTTTATTTTACATGTTTTTTTGTTGTGTATCGGTTTATTACATGGGTCACAGGTATTCGCGCAGCCTCTTAGTGGTGTTTACACAGTAGGCGGAACAGGAGCACAGTATGCTTCTTTAAGCGCCATTGCTGCCGATCTTAATACATACGGTGTGAATGGCCCTGTAGTAATAAACATTAGTGATGGTACTTATACTACTAATGTGTGGCGTGCTTCATTTGGTAATATCTCCGGGGCAAGTGCTACGAATCGAATTGTAATAAAATCTGCATCAAACGACGCTACAAAAGTTACTATAGATGTAGATGGAACATCCTCAGGTAACTATGTGATACATTTCGACGATGCCAATTATATTACACTTGCACACCTGACGCTGATCAATAATCACAGCAGCTACGGTACCGTTGTACATTTTGATGGAACAGCTTCATATGATACAATCAGAAATTGTGTGTTAAAAGGATATACTACAACATCCAGCAGTACAGACCATAGTGTATTGTATGCTTACGGTTTCACAGGCCAGAATAATGTAATAATCAACAATAAAATACAAGAGGGCGGCACTTCTATCTATTGGCGCGGATCGGGTACAACCACATGCGCAACAGCTACTACCTTCCACGGAAATCTTATAACAAATACTAAAGGGTACTACGGTATTTATGCCTATTACAATTCCGGATTCAGTTTCAATAATAACACTTTGCAACGCTCATCTACCGATCAATACAGAAGTGCTTATATGTATTATAGCGATAACGATTTTTCTTTCAGCAATAATACATTTCGGGTTACCTCTGGTTCCACGCTCTATGGCTTGCAATTGTACTATATAAACTATACATCTCAAAACCCCGGGGCTACCGTTGTATTCGAAAACAATGATTTAGAATTCAATAATACTTCTACCACTTATGTAAGACTGTCGTATGCCTATTACTTACACAATCGTAATAATACCGTATCTATAAAAAGCACATCCGGCAGTACCTACTCACAACTGCTGAACTACTATTGCTATTACTCACGGGCGGAAAATAATACATTAAATGTTGAGCATTCAAGTGGTGGATATTTGTATAATTATATTAATTACAATGGCAACTCAACGGATAGTGTTTTAAACAATCAGATAACATTGAAGGGTACAAGCACTACTATTGATAATTATGTGGCGGCATATTTATATGGAGTAACTAAAAATAATATCATAAATGTTTCAAACACTTCAGGTACTGTAAATAACCATACAGGCTATTATAACTATGGTGGATTGTTTATCGGCAACGAGATAAATATTACTACTACTACAGGAACAATTTACGGGCTTAAGAATTATAACTATAATGGAAGTGCAACCGGGGCGGGTATTGTAGGCAACCGATTTGACCTGCAGAGTACATCCGGTACTATATATGCGCTATATGCCTATCAGGCTGCCTATGATAAGTATATGAGCAACCTTATTACAACTAAAACGAGTGGTAGTAGTTATCTGTATAGTACAGGTAGTGGTATTTATCGCGACTTGTATATGCTTAATAATACCTTCCATAGTAATAGCACTGGGAGTACCAACTATCTTATATATATACCCAATTCTAAATCCAGCACATACAGTGGCAATAGCATTTTCATGAACAATATTTTTTCCAGAACTGTAGGTACCGGAAATGCTGTGCAGATAAATAACAACTCAAATATTATTGCTGATTATAACAATTATTACACTTTTATCGGTAGTACGAAGTTTGCTGCTACATCGCCATCGCTTTCCACTACCTCTTTGCAAACATGGAGAACTGCAGTAGGGAAGGATAGTAACAGCCTTACCTATGACCCCGGATATATGGATATTAATGCCAATGATTATCGTCCTGATCCTGCCAATGCAAACAGTTGGTCGGTGCACGGAAGAGGTATGCATTTGCAGGGAGATACCTTAGATATATTAGGGAATGCGCGACCAAGAACCAGGGAAAACGGCGTACCCGATTTAGGAGCTTATGAATTTGTTCCCACATCAATACCTCCTAATGCAATAGCCCAGCCTTCGATGCCTGCACCTAATACGAATCAGGTGTTTACTTTCGGCCAGGATACCGTAGCCGTAATTGCGTGGGGCACTAATGTACCTTCCCAGGTAAACGTGAAACAATATAGTGGTGTAGCGGTTAGTGCAATGCCTGCAGGTACAGAGCGTATGTATTTCTATACAGCCATCGATCCTGTATCAGGCTCAGGATATGATTATGAGCACACACCATTTATTTATTATAAAAATCCGTGGTTGGGAGATATTAGCACTGAAGGCAATGCTAAAATTGCCAAATCAAGTGACGGCGGCATTTGGCAAGGTTACAATTTTGGTAATGGAATAACCGATACGATAAGGAATATTCTGACTCACATATCAACATTGGATAGTATTGGTACATATAGCGGTGTAGAAAATGCCAGGATAGGTATAAGATGTGTAACATTACCTACCGGCCTTGAGATTGATAGCATAACAGCGAATAGTGCAGAACTTACATGGGATGAAATTTTTAACCCTTTAGGATACCAGATTGTTGTAGATAATAATCCTGCTGCACCTGCCAGCTCTGCTGGAGCCATGTTCGTTACAATCATTACTCCATTTGTTCCCCTCACTGGCCTTACAGAAGACACAAAGTATTATGTGCACGTTCGTAATATATGTGGCGCTAAAGATACGTCAGACTGGGAAACGATAAGTTTCACCACACTCATCACTTGTCATATACCGGTAGTCAAGTTTGTCGATGTGAAAGCTTCATCTGCTGTTGGCTATTGGGACACCGTAAAAACAGCCTTTTCATATGAATATGCGATTACCAAATCGCCTGTTCCAACAGGTATCGGAACTACTATACATAAAAACAGTATGCTGTTTGCAGGATTAGAACCCGGTACAGAATATTTTGTACATATCCGTGCAAAATGTAACAGCATGTACGCTGTTTCTGATTGGGGTACATACCCCGTTCGTACTGCCTGGCCTACAGATATTTCAGGTATAGCAGAAGAGCATGCCCGTAAGGTAGAAGTACATCCCAATCCAACTACAGATTACATTAACATAAACCTGAAAGGCCTGTTCGATAGCAAAAAAGAAAGCCGTATCGAAATATTAGATATTGCAGGTAAAGTTATTTTGGTAATACCTGTAACGAACGATGCGCTAAAAATAAATGTATCAGATCTTAAGCCGGGATTGTATCTGGTCAAATTTTCAGGCGATTATTTAATAAGCACCAATAAATTTATCAAACAGTAAGTAGTGTTCGTTTAACCCAAACTTTTATTGACAACAGGCCTGTATAACTTACAGGCCTGTTGCTATTATAGCATGTCCGGAAAAGAACATCAGCTAAATTCTGTAACTCTTTTTCAGAATAGTGTAACGACTATCTTTTCCTTTTATAGGAACTTTGCATTAAATAAAGCGTTATGAATAACGAGATTATTCTTCCATTAGTTGATGTCGAGAGCGAACATTGTGCTTTAATTGTTGAGAAAGGCCTTAGCAAGGTAAAGGGAATAAAAAGCCATAAAGTTGAATTAAACAACCGCAGGGCTATTATTGAGGTGCAGGATGCACAGGAAGCCATTCCGGCGGCTGTCGCAGCTATTCGCGATCTTGGCTATGGCGTGGATACAGTAAAAAAGACATACCCGGTTACCGGTATGAGCTGTGCTTCGTGCGCCGGTAGTGTAGAAAGCATGCTTAAAGCGCAGCCCGGCGTTATTAATGCCGGTGTTAATTATGCTAACAGTACGGCCAATGTTGAATATGTGCCGGGTATTGCTCATATAGATGATTTCAAAAAAGCTATCCAGTCAATAGGTTACGATCTGGTGATTGATGAAAGCGATGAAGCGGCAGAAAGCCTGGAAGCACTGCAGGCACAACATGCAAAAGAGCTGCGCAACCGTACAATCCTGTCGATCCTCTTTTCCGTACCGCTGGTAGCTATCGGGATGTTCTTTATGAATATTCCTTACGCAAATTATATTATGTGGGCCTTGGCAACGCCTGTAGTGCTGGTCTTCGGGCGACAATTCTTTATTAATGCATGGAAACAAGCCAAACACCGCTCTGCCAATATGGACACCTTGGTTGCGATGAGCACAGGTATTGCCTACCTTTTTTCTGTGTTCAACACGGTCTATCCGGAGTTTTGGCACGCACGTGGGTTACATGCGCATGTCTATTTTGAAGCTGCGGCAGTTGTGATCGCTTTTATCCTTTTAGGAAAAATGCTGGAAGAGCGCGCGAAGAGCAATACGTCCTCTGCAATTAAGAAGCTGATGGGATTGCAACCTAAAACTGTTACAGTTGTGCATCACGGAGGCCACCAGATGGAAATCCCGATTGCGCAGGTAAAGGTGGGCGATACGCTCCTTGTAAAGCCCGGCGAAAAAATTGCTGTGGATGGCGCTGTTACTTCAGGAAGTTCCTATGTGGATGAAAGCATGCTGAGTGGAGAACCGGTAGCAGTGCATAAGGAAATAGGTGCCAAAGTTTTTTCTGGTACCATTAATCAAAAAGGCAGCTTGCAGTTTAAAGCCGAGAAAGTTGGCAGCGATACAATTCTTGCGCAAATTATAAAAGCTGTGCAGGATGCACAGGGTAGTAAAGCTCCTGTTCAGAAGCTGGTGGATAAAATTGCCGGCATCTTCGTGCCGGTTGTTATTGGTATTGCCATTCTTGCTCTGATTGCGTGGACGATCTTCGGTGGTGACAACGGTTTAACTCAAGGCTTACTGGCTCTGGTAACAGTTTTAGTGATTGCCTGTCCTTGTGCTTTGGGGCTTGCAACGCCAACCGCCATCATGGTAGGGGTTGGTAAGGGTGCAGAGCATGGCATTTTAATTAAGGATGCAGAGAGCCTGGAGCGGGCATATAAACTGGATAGTATTATTCTGGACAAGACCGGAACAATTACACAAGGCAAGCCGGAAGTTACCGCTGTAAAATGGAAAGATGGTGCCGATATCAGTTCTTTAGCATCCATCCTTTATAGCATGGAGTCGCAATCCGAGCATCCTTTGGCGGAAGCCGTTACAAGATATTTTGCTGAACAAAGTGCAGCTAAAATTGAGATTGAGCAATTTGAAAGTATTACCGGCAAAGGCGTTTCAGGCCGGTATAATGGTAAGCAGTTTCATGTCGGCAGTCGTAAAGCCATAGTTGAGCAAGATATACAAATAGCCACTGAGCTGGATGCAATGGCGCAAGATTGGCTGAAACAGGCAGCCACAGTGATTTGGTTTGCCGATGAAAAGGAGGCCCTGGCTGCGATTGCCATTATAGACAAGGTAAAAGACAACTCTGCCGAGGCTATACAGCGACTAAAGGCTCTTGGAATAACGGCCTATATGCTCACGGGCGATAACCCGCAAACTGCCAAAGTAGTGGCAGGTAAAGTAGGTATTGAACATTTCAAGGCAGAAACACTGCCCGAAGATAAAGCAGCCTTTATTAAACAGCTTCAAGGGCAGGGTCATGTGGTAGCGATGGTTGGTGATGGCATTAATGATAGCCAGGCCCTGGCACAGGCCGATATCAGTATAGCAATGGGCAAAGGCACCGATATTGCTATGGATGTTGCAAAAATGACGCTCATCTCATCCGATTTGATGAGCATCCCTAAAGCGATTTCGTTATCAAGAAATACGGTGCGTGTCATCAGACAAAACCTGTTCTGGGCATTTATTTATAATGTCATCGGCATACCAATAGCTGCAGGGGTACTTTATCCTGTCAACGGCTTCCTGCTCAACCCCATGCTGGCTGGCGCAGCCATGGCATTAAGTAGCGTGAGTGTAGTAGCTAATAGTTTACGCCTGAAATGGGGAAAGATGTAGCGGTTAAATCTTGTAAACTTTCCTCTTAATTATATAACAATCATTAGGCTAATAAGCTTCAATTTTAATTTTTAAATACGAATAGAAATGAAAACGTTGAAATTCAAAACGAATATTAATTGCAGCGGTTGTGTTGCTTCAGTAACCCCTCATTTGAACAAAGAGGCGGGTATCAAAGGATGGAATGTAGATACAAATAATGCGGATAAAATCCTGACTGTTGAAACCGAATCACTGGATGCGGAAGATGTAAAAAATGTAGTGGAAAAAGCTGGCTTCAAAGCTGAAAATATCAGTCAATGAGCTGGTTAAAACGAATTATCAAACTGCTTTTTACGAAGCGATGTTGTAAGTAACATAAGGTATTACCCTTCATAAAAGCCCGGGCATATGGTTGCCCGGGCTTTTGTATTAATGTGCGTTCGTCATCTTATTAACTCCATTTGTCAATTATACATACCACCTTCAAACTGTTCAATGATGTAAGTCGTCTACACCTGAAACCAATTATTACGATATGAAAAGAATACTACTATTTGCATCGATGTGCGCCAGCCTTACAACTGTTGCGCAAAACTCGCTACTGAAGAATGCAATAAAAGGAGCAGTGCCGGCAAAGGCTATGAATAAACTTTGCATCGTTACAAACGCATCAGATGCTGTTTTGGTCATTGGCGATACGTCAGGTGTGTATGCAATAGATGCCGGGCCTAATAATACATCTACTACAGCAGAAAATGCCATAACACCAATTCCCAATTTTGTGGCAAAGCTGGATGCAGCAGCAGGGCAAGCTACATATGTAATAGATATGGCGGTTAACCCGGTAAACAAAGCGATATACATACTGGCAATAAATAGTACCGCTTCACTTCGTTTTCTGTTTAAAGTAGAAAAGGCAGGGTCTAAAGTTACAATGATGGATATGTCTAATGTAACCTATAGCAAGCTTTCATGGGGCGGACGCATTGCTACTAATGATATAGCTTATGCTAATAACACATTGTATGTTTCGTCCGGTTCCTATAATCTGAATGGAGAACTGGGTTGGATAGCTCCGCCATTTACACACAACGCAGCTTTTACCAAACGTTCTACTACATTCTTTAAATCCAACCAAGGAGCAACATATCTGACTACTGCGCCACTTGAAACAATAGCTGTAGGCAAAATAGATGGGAAAGACCGCGTAATGGGGGTTACTACTTGTGCCCCGGGTTTCTCTTTTGAAACATCGAAACTCGCCGGTTCGGGTTTGCTCAAGGTAAGCGAAGATTTTAACGTAAATAGTGGCTATTGTTCCAAGGCAGTTTACATGCAACATGACAATAAAGACTGGTTATTCGCACTGCATAATAGAAAGGTATATCGCATAGGTAAAAAGTATCTGGATGGCAGCCAGGTTACAGCCAATAAATATGACAATAACGCAGTAGAATTACGCGACAATGCCGGAAATGTAATTGTTCCTGCAGAAGACCTGAAACTTATGAGTAATACAGAATACGCTGCTATGGCATATTGGGATCATTATCGCTTGTTGGTAATTGAAGGTGGTTTTTCAGGCACAAATACACTTTCATTGCTTCAGGTATCAACAGCTACACCGCCTCCTGCAAGCGTAGTTGATGTAAATACGGAATCATTAAAGGTATATCCCAACCCGGCCAAACACATAGTAAATGTTGAATTGCCACAAGGCATGAGCAATGCAACCGCTAATATTATATCTATGACCGGCAGCGTGGTAATGAGCAAGAGTATAGCAACAGGCAATAGTTCCATTGACATCCGGAGTATTCCTGCAGGGCAATACACCATCAGTATACAAGCAGCAGGTGGCTTTACAAAGACTGGTAAAATAACTATAGAATAGATACAGATGAAGCGTATATATTGTCTGTTACTTTTATTGCTGGGCCAGCTATGTGTATGGGCAGGTGAAAAAATAACGGTCAAAGGGTCAGTTTTAAGTCCTGTTATAACCGTGGTACTTACACCACAACAGCTGGGCGACATAAAAGATGATGTACAATCAAAAGCCGGCAATATACTTACGCTCAAAATGTTTATCAACACGATACCTGCCGATGTGCCCGTCACAGGCAGGTATCGTGTTAAGGGCAATACGCTGCAGTTTTCACCTTTATACGATTTGGGTTATGATCGGGAATTTGAGATACAATATATATTAGGCGATACTATTCTGAAAAAAAGCTTTAAAACACCGTCGTCACCACACTCAAAAATACCATCTCAGGTGAAAGACGTTTATCCCCTTGCAGATACGGTACCTTATAATACGCTCTTTTTTAATGTGCGTTTTACAGAGCCAATGATGCCCGATAAAGAAGCATATAAACATATTAAGGTGTATGATGAGCACGGTATAGAAAGAACGCAGGCCTGGAGGCAGCGATCCTTCTGGCTGGATAGCGGCAGGGTACTGGTACTGATGATACACCCCGGCCGGGTAAAAAGCGGCATACATTACGAATCGCCGTTGTTCGATTCCGGAAAGCATTATACTATAACTGTAAACAAAAGTATCAGGGATGTGAACGGGAATTTTATTACTTCCGACCTTACTAAGCGATATTATATTTCGGGCATAGATAAAACTTCTCCCGCAGCGCAAATCAAGCAAATACCTGCTGCAAACACGTTCAAACCACTAAAAGTACTTTTCAGCGAAGGGATGGATCACGCCTCTGTTATAGATGGAGTAGCGTTATATGATAGCAGGGGAACTACAGTGCCTGTTCATATCAATGAAGACAATGATAAACAGTACAATATTATCCCGTCTTTTTCCTGGCAAAGGGGAACATATACATTAGTCCTGAAAAATGCTGTATATGATTTTGCTGCAAATCGTATCAACCGGTTGTTTGAAGTGTCTGATGCTAAGGAATTAGAAAAAGATAATGTGGATACAGTCTTGAAATTTGAAGTGCGTTAATTCAAAAAAAGTGAACATGGCATAAGACTTTAATAGAAGTGTTAAAACAGGTTATGAAACAGACAGCAATTGCCATGTGCATCATTTTGTCTTTATCTGCTTGAGGCAGCGGCGATACGGGCGAAGGCTATACAGCAGATACTACTTCATTAAACGAAAATTCAGGATTGATAGACAGTAATGTAGCGCCTGTAGCAGTGGATAGAGATAACCCGGATTCTACCATCGGGGCTACCACAAACACTAAAGCACCCGATAGCAACGCTAATATTCAGCCTCAGAAATAATTGCCATCAAAGCAAAAGATGTGTAGCTACTCCCACAGAACCTGGGTATTGTGACAATAGATGCAGCACATTATACTACTGCACAAAAGCCGACATCACACTGCTATTATTGTTCCTTATCCCAGCATTGTCATTATCTATCGAAAATAAAAGAGTAAAAAGTCTTTTAATCAAAAAGCCAGTTTACTTTTGCAGGGTAAAGAGGAAAAATGTTTTCAAAAACCTGCGAATATGCCATTCGAGCAATGATTTTCATAGCGCAAAAGTCGAAAGATGGTAATAAGGTGGGCATCAAGGAAATAGCTAAAGGAATTGACTCTCCCGAACATTTTATTGCAAAGATTTTACAGGATTTAGGAAGGAGAGGGCTTTTACAATCGGCCAAAGGGCCTAATGGAGGTTTTTATCTGGATGAGGAAACATTGCAGTGTTCACTGGCAGATATCGTGAAAGTAGTTGATGGTGATAAACTGTTTACAGGTTGTGGGCTTGGTCTAAAACAATGCTCAGAAACACATCCCTGCCCCATACATCATGAGTTCAAATCAGTAAGAAAAAAGTTACAAACAATGCTGGAAAATGCCAGAATTGGCGAATTCACAGAGAAACTGGAACTGAGCCTGACCTTCCTGAAGCGATAAATATTTTTTTGAGTGTATAAAAGATAAAAAGGTATTAATATCTACAAAATGAAATCAACAAAGATCTTTAAACGGGTACCATTACTATTGTCAGCTTTGCTGATGAAGGCGATACCGGCTGATGGCCAAACAACCACACCTTCCAGCTTCTCCTTCAGTTCCGCTGCCGGTCTCACTTGGCTACTTTTTGTTGTATTGTTGGTGCTGTTTTTTGCAGTGCTGATATTGAAGCAGAAAGTAAATGGTATACAAGAACGTCATAAAAGAAAAACAGACGAAGAGGAGCGAGAAAAGCTGCAAAGGTATACGCGCAATTTAAACAGCAAACAGATCAGCAGGCTTATAAACTATAGGAAACGTACCAGTGCTACCGCACTACTTTTGTTGTTGACTACTGTATTATCCCTGCTGCCTGAAGGTAAATTATGGGCGCAAAGCACGAATGTACCTTCGGCCGGTTCCTTGTTAGGAGAAACGGGTATTATCATTACCATCATACTCTTACTGATTCCTATATTATTTGCTGTAACCTTTCTGATAGTAAAAATCATCAATGCCTTAAACCAGGCAAAGAACCAGCAGCATCTCGAAGAGGCTGAAAAGCTTGCTGCGTATCTGCGTTCTTTACCGGAAGAAGAAATAAATACGCATTTAAAAAAACGAAAAGCTGCTTTAGATTATCGGCTTAGCCATCATGAACTTTCCGGCAACCAGCCTGCCGAGGATGAAAAAGGCCTGCTGCAGATCAACGAACAAGCGGGCCTTCCTATTGTAGCTATTAAAAAGAAAGCACTCCCACGTCCCAATATCAATCCGGCACTGTCACGCTTGATTTTATGGTATTTAGGCTGTGCTACCTTCTGGCTGTTATTCGGTACTACCATAGGCGAATATGTAGGCATAAAGTTCGTTGCCCCGGATGCTGATCATGTAAGCTGGTTAAGCTTTGGACGTTTGCGCCCCGTGCATACCAATGCAGTATTCTGGGGATGGGCATCACTGGGTATGCTGGGCTTAGGTTATTATGTAGTTCCAAGGGTCAGCAATGCGGAGCTGGCTAATCTAAAATATGGCTGGTATGGATTATGGCTGATCAATGCAGCTGTTGTGTTGGGAACAGTATGCCTGATGGCAGGTATTAATAATGGTGGTGGTGAATACCGCGAATATGTATGGCCTGTAACACTTTTATTTGCTATCGGGGTAATATTCGCGCTCATTAATTTTCTGCAGACTATTGCCCGCCGCACTACAAAGGAAATATATATATCCAACTGGTATATTGTAGCGGCTATCATTTTTGCTATCGTCATCACCATAGTGGCCTATGTTCCTTACTGGCAGAATGGGCTTGGAGAAACCATTATACAAGGCTATTATATGCACCAGGGCGTGGGGATGTGGTTCATGCTCTTTACGCTTGGCATTGTATATTACTTTCTGCCGCAGCAGCTCAATAAACCCATCTACTCTTACAGTCTTGGTATCCTTGCATTCTGGACGCAAATACTTTTCTATACCCTGATAGGTACCCACCACTTTGTGTTTAGCTCTATACCATGGTGGCTACAAACAGTAGCTATTGTAGGTAGCGCAGGTATGGCGATTCCTGTTATTGCGGGTACTACCAATTTTATCATGACCTTCAAAGGGGCCTGGTACAAGATCAAAGATAGCTACACGCTTCCTTTCTTCCTGGTAGGTATCATCTTCTACTTCACCGGCTCTATGCAGGGAACGGCGGAAGCTTTTCGCAGTACCAATCTGCTCTGGCACTTTACAGATTTTACGGTAGCACACTCAAACCTCACCATGTATGGCATTATCTCATATTTCATTTGGGCTGGCATCTAT
>JANLJF010000151.1 GCA_029255605.1 Azovibrio restrictus | reverse complement strand
GCCTGACTTTCGAGAACCAGATAATAGAAGACATACAGCCCACTCCGCTCTTTATATACGAAGACGAGTTGCACCTGGCAGATATCACCGATTTGCGCAAGCGCAACTTTATAGTGATACCCGTATTGAACAGGGAGCATATTATTGTAGATATGCTGAACCTTACCAGGGTGCAATCATTAATACCTGCCGATGTAGTTATTATGGCCGGTGGCCGTGGACAGCGCCTGATGCCATTAACGGAAAACACGCCTAAACCTATGCTGCTGGTAGGAGAAAAACCGATACTGGAGCATAACATTGACAGGCTAGCCAAGTTTGGCATCAAAAATATCTGCATCAGCGTCAACTACCTGGCTCAAAACATTATTGATTATTTCCGGGATGGAGCATCTAAAGGTCTTTCCATTCAATACGTTCACGAAGATAAGCCACTCGGTACATTAGGCTCTGTAAAGCTTTGCCGGCAGAATGAACATGATTATGTAATGGTCATGAATTCAGACTTGTTAACCAATATTGATTACGAAGCTTTTTTCCAAACCTTCATACGTTCGGGTGCTGATATGGCAGTAGCTACCACAAGCTACCAGGTAGAAGTGCCTTATGGAGTGCTGGAGGTGGATAATGGCAATTTCGTCAATTCATTAAAAGAGAAACCCCGCTACACATACTATTCCAATGCGGGCATTTATTTAGTGAAACGCGAACTGCTTTCATTTGTTCCGGACAGGGAGTTCTACAATGTAACAGACCTGATGGATATGCTGATACGCCAGGGTAAAAAGCTGGTTTCATTCCCCATACTGGGTTACTGGCTGGATATAGGCAAACACGAGGATTTCCGCAAAGCACAAGAGGATATCAAATTCATTAACTTTTAGTGATGTAAGATCTCGATAAGAGCATCTGCATGTTTTGATTTGTCATAATAATGAGTAATTTTATTACTCGTTCTTGTGTCAACCTGTGATTGACAGCGGCGAAGCCATGCAATTAATTGTTGAAGTGACAGATAAGGAAAGCAGATAGTATGCTGGAGACATTGATATCATCGCGAACACGGATAAAGCTCTTACTAAGATTTTTTCTGAACCCGGAGGCAACCGCCTACTTACGTGGGTTGGCAGAAGAGTTTGAAGAAAGCACCAATTCCATCAGGGTAGAGCTTAACCGCTTTGAAGATGCGGGCATGCTCTTATCTGAAAGCAAGGGCAATAAAAAAATATTTAAAGCCAATAGCAAACACCCGCTTTTTGCAGACCTGCGAAACATTATGCTGAAATATGTAGGCATAGACAGGATAATAGAAGTGATAATAGACAGGATGGGCAAGGTGGAAAGGATGTACCTGACAGGAGATTATGCAAAAGGTAAGGACACCGGTATTATAGACCTGGTGTTTATAGGTGATGTAGATAAAGAATACCTGCTGAAGATGATAACGAAAGCAGAGAAGATGATAGGTAGAAAAGTGCGGTTTATAAGCTATAGTGCTGCAGAGTGGGAACCGGAAGCCTTGAACAGGAATGGCGATAAAGGGAAATATTTGCTGTTGTGGGAAAAATAAAGGGGAAACTAATATGCCGTGGTACGTACTACATACCAAACCTCGAAACGAGAAAAAGCTAACCTCTTTACTGCATGAAAGAGGTATAAAAGTATACTGCCCCCTGAGGGAAGAAATAAAGCAGTGGAGTGATAGGAAAAAGAAAGTGGCAGAGCCTGTTTTCAAATCGTACGTGTTTGTATTTCTCAACGATTATAAAGAAGAAAGCATTGATGTATTGAATCTACGCGGTGCAGTACGCTTTTTGTGGTGGCTGGGAAAGCCCGGAGTGGTAAGAGAAAATGAGATTAAATCGATACAGGACTTCCTTGAGCACTATAAGAATGCAGAGATAACTATTTCTTACCAAAAGGGCGATATAGTAGAAGTGAAAGAAGGACCGCTGAAAGAAGCTAAAGGCACACTATTGCAGGTAAAAGGCAATATAGCAACCATACACATAAAAACCCTGGGCATTAGCATGACAGCCAGAGTGCCCGTGCAATCAATAGGAAAATAAATCCCCGGCATGTGCGGCATAGCAGGCATATTCAACCTGAATAAGGAACCAGTTGCGAAGGAAAACATGCAACGCATGGCTACTTTGCTGGCGCATCGCGGCCCCGACGGGGAAGGGATATATATAGATGAACACCTTGGTTTGGCCCATCGTCGTCTTGCGATCTTAGATATTTCAGATGCCGGCGCACAGCCAATGGCTTCAAAAAACGGTGAGTGGGTGGTCGTATTCAACGGATGTATCTATAACTTTAAAGACCTCAGACAAGAACTGCAGCAGCAAGGATATTCTTTCCACTCGCAAACAGATACAGAAGTAATAGCGGAAGGTTTATGTGCATATGGACCGGATTTTTTTCAGCGGTTCAATGGTATGTTTGCTATGGCTGCCTGGAATGTGAAAGACCAAAGGCTATACTTGTCTCGCGATAGGTTTGGCATCAAGCCACTGTATTATTGGTTCAACGGCAAAGTGTTGGTGTTTGCATCTGAGATAAAAGCTATCATTAGCCATCCTGCTTATAAAACGGAGGTAGATTACAGCGCCCTCAACCAATACTTTTCTTTCCAGAATGTATTTTCATTCAATACCCTATTCAAAGGTGTGCATATGCTGCCGCCTGCCAATACAGTTGTAGTAAACCATGATAGCACAGAAATAAAGCATCATTCCTGGTGGGATTACGATTTCACCAAAGCAGATAACAGCATGGGCTTTGATGATGCCGTGCAACTAACCAAATCGGTATTTGAGAAAGCCGTACACAGGCAAATGGTAGCCGACGTGCCGGTCGGTTCTTATTTGTCGGGTGGTATGGATTCGGGTTCTGTAACGGGCATCGCATCGAGGCATGTAAACAGGCTTACGACTTTTACTGCCGGGTTCGACATGTCGGAAGTGACAGGCGTGGAAGCGAACTATGATGAACGCAGGGACGCGGAGCTGATGGCCAACTACTTCAAAACGGAGCATTACGAGCAGGTTATCAATGCCGGGGACCTTAGCTGGTCGCTGCCCAAAGTGATATACCACCTGGAAGACCTGCGGGTAGGTATGTGCTACCCCAGTTACTACATCAGCAGGTTGGCATCCAGGTTTGTAAAAGTATGCTTGCAGGGTACTGGTGGTGATGAATTGTTTGGCGGCTATCCGTGGCGGTACTATAGTGTGTTCCGCTCTTTAGACCGTGCTACATTCTTTGATAATTACTACGATTTCTGGCAAAGGCTGGTATCGGATGATGATAAGAAAAAGTTATTTACCGCAGATACGTATTCCCGTATTGATATAACAGAACCACGTTCTGTATTCGAACGTGTTTTTACATTCAACGATACGCTGAAGTATAGCACACCTGAACAGCATATAGAGAATAGCCTGTATTTTGAAATAAAAACATTTCTACCTGGTTTGCTACTGGTGGGCGATAAGCTATCTATGGCAAATGGACTGGAAGAACGTTTCCCTTTTATGGATAATGATTTGGTAGACATTGCTATGCAAATACCCATACGCCATAAACTGGGCAACCTTGAGAATATGCTGCGCCCCGATGAAAATGAATACCTGGAAGTAAAGCGAAAGGCCTACAAGGAATATAGTGACGGTAAGAACGTGCTACGTAAAGCAATGATGAGCTACCTGCCCGATAGGATTATAAACAGGCAGAAGCAGGGTTTTTCTGCGCCGGACGAAAGCTGGTATAGAGGCGCTAATGCTCAATATATAAAAGACCTGCTACTGGGCAAAAAAGCGGTATGTGCAGATTTTATCAATCCTGGATATATAGAGCACATTATAAAAGAGCATACGGAAAAGCATATTAACCATCGGCTGCTTTTATGGTCATTCCTTTCGTTTGAATGGTGGTGCAGGATATTCCTGAATGGTGAAAAGCCGGCAGATAATAATTAATAGCTAAGGGCAATACATGAAAATAACCGGACAAATATGTAGCAGGTGTATTTACGATGAATCGGTACCCTCTATACGTTTTGACGAAAAAGGTATTTGCAATTATTGTAAAATGGTAGATGCCCTGGCTGCCCAGTATCACACCGGTAAACCGGAAGGTGAGGCTGCCATGCAGAAGATAATAGAAGAAATAAAACAAAAGGGAAAAAATAAACAATACGATTGCATCATAGGCATCAGCGGAGGGACAGATTCTTCATACATGCTCTATTGGGCAGTGCATAATGGCTTACGTCCGCTGGCCGTACATTACGATAATACATGGAATACGGCCATCGCAACAGAGAATATGAAAAAACTGTTGGCAAAACTGAAAGTGGATTTGTACACCCATGTGGTGAATAATAAAGAAGCAGATGATATATATCGTTCATTCTTCTTAGCAGATGTTACGGAACTGGAAGCACCGACCGACCTGGCACTTGCGGAAACAATGTATAGGGTAGCAGCTAAATACAAAGTAAATTATATACTGGAAGGACATTCTTTCATAGCTGAAGGAATTACGCCACTTGGTAAGAATTACTTTGATGGCAAATACATCCAGTCAATACACAAGCAGTTTGGTACAATGCCGATGAAAACGTACCCGCTCATGACATTTTATAACTTCATGAAGTGGACACTTTTCAAGCGTATAAAAAAGGTGCGCCCGCTTTGGTATATATCATATAGTAAAGAAGAAGCGCGCAGTTTCCTGGAAAAAGAGTTTGGATGGGAGTATTATGGTGGCCACCATCTTGAAAACAGGATGGCATCTTTCTTTCATAGCTACTACTGCCCCACAAAGTTTGATATTGATTATCGCAACAACAGTCTTTCCGCATCTGTAAGAGCGGGTAAGATGACACGTGATGAAGCCATACAACAATACTATCATATACCACCCTACCTGGAGCCGGAACTACTGAATTATGTGAAAAAACGTATGGGTTTTAGTGATGAAACATTTGAGAGTATAATGAAAAGAGAACCGAAATACTGGTTTGAATACCCTACCTATAAGAAGCGGTTCGAGCTATTGAGGCCATTGTTTTATGTACTGATGAGATCGATGCTGGTGCCTCAAAGTTTTTATTTAAAATATTGTTTCCCCTCGGATACAGAACAACTGAAAAAACAAAGATCAAAATGATAACCATTATTGATTACGGCATGGGTAACCTGGCATCGGTACAAAACATGTTTAAACGCATAGGCGCGCCATGTGAAATAACAGGTGACCTGGACAAAATAAATAAAGCACAAAAAATACTATTGCCGGGCGTTGGTGCTTTTGATGCAGCAGTACAAAGAATAGATGCAACAGGACTGCGTTCATTGCTTTCGCAAAAAGCAGAAGTGGAGAAAGTGCCTGTACTGGGCATTTGCTTAGGTATGCAGTTATTGACTAAAAGTAGCGAAGAAGGAAAACTAAGTGGCCTTGGCTGGATACCTGCAAAGACCATAAAATTCAGTTTTGATGCAGGCAGCAACCTGAAGGTGCCGCATATGGGGTGGAATGAGATACACGTGGTAAACCAGTATCCGTTAATAAATGACTTGCCACCTGAGCCACGTTTCTATTTTGTGCACTCTTACCATGTAAAGGCAGAAGATGCTAAATATGTGATAGCTCGTACACACTATGGTCACGATTTTGATTCTATGATAACGAATGGTGATAACATTTTCGGGGCACAATTTCACCCGGAAAAAAGCCATAAGTTCGGCATGAAGCTATTTGAAAACTTCGCACGCATATAATGCTGAAGACACGCATCATACCTTGCCTGTCGTTGGTAGATGATAGCCTTGTTAAGACTGTAAGGTTTGATAATTATAGCTATATAGGGGATCCTATCAATACAGTGCGCATATTTAATGAGCTGGAAGTTGATGAATTATGTTTCTTAGATATCAGGGCAACCGTAAATAATAAGCAGCCGGATATGGCACTTTTGAAGCAGATTGCCGATGAATGCTTTATGCCATTATCATATGGCGGAGGCATTAATAGTTTTGAAACTGCTGCACAGATATTTGCTGCAGGTTTTGAGAAAGTAGTACTCAATAGTGTTACCTATACAAACCCCGCAGTTGTAGCAAAGCTATCTGAACATTACGGTGCGCAAGCCATCATTGGTTCTGTAGATGTGAAAAGAAATATGTGGGGTAAATACGTAGTGTATATTAAAGATGGCACAGAAAGAATAAGTGTAGATGTAGTGGAATGGGCCCAGAAACTGGAGGCACTGGGCATAGGTGAACTATTGCTGACATCGATAGACAAAGATGGCACGTGGGCTGGGTATGATGTAGAGCTAACAAAGAAAGTAACCAAAGCAGTAAGCATACCTGTAATAGCCAATGGAGGCGCAGGAAATGTACGCCACATATCAGATGTAGTAAAAAAAGGCGGTGCATCGGCGGCAGGTGTGGGTAGTATGGTGCTATATCAAAAGAAAGATATGGGGGTGCTGATAAATTTTCCTGACAAAGAGACGATAAAGGCAGAGATTTATTAGGAACAACCCTTTTCTTATGAGTATAAAAATGGGTACGCTCCAGGGAATTAATAATTATTTGTCATCGCAGATACAATAAATACCATACTATATTTATTTTTATTCATATAATTTAAAATAAAGGCGTTGATAAGGCAAGGCATAGAGCCACTTTTTACTGAGTCGAATAAAAACAGTAATGATCACAGGATAAACCTGCGGAGGATATATTCACGTATAGTGAAGTATTGGCCGTCTGTATTGATATGCGTTATTGTAGCGATGTTGTTTGCATTTGCCTACTTGCGGTATGCCACTTCACAATACCTTGTTTCATCGCGTATATTAATAAAAACAGATAAAAATAATTCCGGCAATGGAGCACTGCTGTCAGAACTGGGTATGAATCCGGGTACGAATAATGTAGAGAATGAAGTAGAGATATTAAAAAGCCGGATACTGATGCAACAGGTTGTTTCTCAAATGCACCTGAATGTCAATTATTATATTCCGGGTAATATCAAAACAACCAGCCTGTACCGGGAAGCGCCTTTCACCTTTATTCCGTTATACCCTGATAGCATTGTTAACACAACCCTTAAGTATGATGTGATAAAGTTGAGCGATGGCAGTATAAAGTTGTTATCGAATGGCAAATATATCACTACACGGCTTGGCGACACGGTAGTACTTGATAATAAAAGATTAGTGATAGAAATTAATCCGTATGCCGACGATGAATACAAATCTGTAGAAACATTCAGGGTTGAAGTTGGCCCGTTGGAGCCTGCAATAGATGCTTACCAGGCAGCACTAACTGTAGAGATGGCCAATAAGCAGGTTAATATCATTACTCTGTCAATAAAAGATGTGCTGCCTGAAAGAGGTAAAGATGTTTTGAGCAACCTTATCAACGCCTATCGTAATGCTAACATTAATGATAAAACGGAAGTAGCGAATGGCACCATTGAATTTATTGACAACAGGCTATCACTTGTTAACCAGGAACTGACAGGCGTAGAGAAAGATATACAGGGGTTTAAAAGCAGGAACAGATTTACGGATGTAAACGCGCAATCGAAAATGCTGCTTGATAATACATCTACCAATGAAAAAGAACTGACAGGAAAAGAAGTGCAGCTGCGCATACTGGAATCATTAGAAAGCTACCTGAAAGATAATAACAATGCCCGCCGTGTAATGCCCGCAACACTGATAGCGCAGGATGCAACACTTACCGGCATCATTGAAGAATACAATGGGCTGCAAATGCAGCGCCAAAAGCTACTATTGACCTATACTGAAAACAGCCCGCAAGTAAGAAATACAGATGAGGCCATCAATGATACCCGTGCCGGCATGCGCAGCTATATAGCATCTTTAAAGAGTGGGTATAAAGTAGCGGTGAACGAATTAAGATCGCGTGCAGGCTCGATTGACGCTGCAATAAGTAAGGTACCCGAAAACGAAAGAATATATCTTGAATATTCAAGAAAGCAGCAGATAAAACAAGAGCTTTACCTCTTCCTGCTACAGAAAAGGGAAGAAAGTGCTATCTCAAAATCGGCTACTGTATCTAACCTAAAGGTAATAGACCCGCCAAAAACAAGCGGTAAGGTATCACCTGTTAAATCACGTATCTACCTTATTGCCTTTGCATTGGGTATAATAGTGCCGGGAGCACGCATACTAATACGTGAACTGTTGAATGACAGGATAGAAAATAATGCGGATATTCTGGCTTTAACACAAATGCCGATAATAGCAGAAATAGGCCACCACCCGGGTGAAGAAATAATTGCTGTAAGAAAAGATAGCAGAACAGTAGTATCTGAACAATTCCGGGCTTTAAGAACCAATCTTCAATTCTTATTGCCGCAGAAAGAGCAAAAAGTTATCATGCTAACATCCAGCATGAGTGGGGAAGGTAAATCTTTTGTTTCTGTAAATCTGGCATGTGCACTGGCTATCTCGGGTAAAAAAGTAGTATTGCTGGAACTGGATTTGCGTAAACCACAGGTTACTAAGAAACTGGGTATTCCCAATGGCGTAGGATTTTCAAACTATATTGTGGGGCAGGCGTCACTGGATGCTATATTGAAACAATCTCCGGTATCGGAACAGTTATATGTAATACCATCGGGCCCGCTGCCCCCCAATCCTTCAGAACTACTTATGTTGCCACAGGTAAATGTGCTGATGGATGCATTAAAAGAAAGTTTTGACTACATCATCATAGATACAGCCCCTGTTGGCCTGGTAACAGATGCACAGCTTTTGTCTGCACATACAGATGCTACTTTGTTTGTAGTAAGGCAAGGCTATACGCACAAAGAACAAATAAAGGCAGCAGATGCCTTATACCGTTCTGATAAAATATCTAAAATGTCGCTGGTGGTAAATGATGTAGATAGTAAGCATAGCAGCAACTATGGATATGCTACATATGGTTCAGGTTACTACGACGATGAAACCGTAAAAACAGGACTAGCAAAATATATAAAACGTAAAAACTAAACTAATAATATACAATCACTAAAATGACATCACAACATCGTATTGCAGTAATTGGCTTGGGCTATGTAGGTCTGCCATTAGCTGTAGAGTTCGCTAAATACTACCCTGTAATAGGTTTCGATATCAATAGTAGCCGCATTGCAGAATTGCAGCAAAACCAGGATCATACTTTAGAAGTAGATGCTGAATCATTGCAACAAGTGAATACCACCGGCGTGCCAACGGATAAAGGCCTGTTATGTTCCAACAAACTGGAGCATATGGCTGATTGTAACGTATACATCGTAACGGTGCCTACGCCGGTAGATAAATACAATCGTCCCGACCTGACACCGCTGTATAAAGCAAGCGAAACTGTAGGCAAGGTGTTGAAAAAAGGTGATATCGTAGTGTATGAATCTACAGTATATCCCGGTGTTACGGAAGATGAGTGTGTGCCGGTACTTGAAAAGACATCAGGCTTAAAATATAATGTTGATTTCTATTGTGGTTATTCTCCTGAGCGTATCAATCCCGGCGATAAACAACACACCGTTACGAAGATCAAAAAAGTAACATCTGGTTCTACAGATGAAGTAGCTGACACAGTAGATAAACTGTATTCAAGTATCATTACAGCAGGTACGCACAAGGCCAGCAGTATAAAAGTGGCTGAAGCAGCTAAGGTGATAGAGAATGCGCAACGTGATATAAACATTGCTTTCGTAAACGAGCTGGCTAAGATATTCAACCGTATGAATATTGACACACATGATGTGCTGGAAGCTGCGGGTACTAAATGGAACTTCCTGAAATTTAAACCCGGCCTAGTAGGCGGCCACTGTATAGGTGTAGACCCTTACTACCTGGCGCAGAAGGCGCAGGAAGTGGGTTATAACCCCGAGATAATACTGGCAGGCAGAAGGATGAATGATGGCATGGGTGGCTACATAGCCAATGAAGTAGTGAAGCTGATGATAAAAAGGAACATCCCTGTTAAGCATGCGAACGTGCTGATATTGGGTGTAACATTTAAAGAAAACTGTCCTGACGTGCGCAATACAAGGGTAGTAGACATTATATCTGAATTGTCTTCTTACGATATTAATATAACAGTATATGATCCATGGGCGAGCCCTGAGGAAGTAAAGCACGAATATGGCATTGTGACGGGGAATAAATTGGATGGCGATAAAAAATATGATGCTATTGTTCTGGCAGTAGCGCATGATGAATTTATGCAGCAAGAGTGGAAATCATATCTAAAGCAGGATGGTATTTTGTATGATGTGAAAGGCTGCCTTGAAAAATCTTATGTAGACCACAGGTTGTAGTATGGATTATTTTGCACATCCTACAGCGGTAATAGACGAAGGCAGTAATATAGGGGCAGGTACCAAAATATGGCACTTCTCCCATATTATGCCCGATTGTACCATAGGTGTTAAATGCAATATTGGTCAAAATGTGGTGATATCTCCCGGCGTGATATTAGGTAATAACGTCAAGATACAGAACAATGTTTCTGTATATACAGGTGTCACCTGCGATGATGATGTGTTTCTTGGCCCTTCTTGTGTGTTTACCAATGTTATAAACCCACGCAGCGCTATCAATCGTAAAAATGAGTATGCAAAAACGCATGTAGGTAAAGGTGCTACTATCGGTGCCAATGCTACCATAGTATGCGGGCACAACATTGGTGCGTATGCCTTTATAGGCGCAGGTGCTGTTATTACAAAAGATGTACCAGCCTATGCCTTAATGATAGGCAACCCTGCCCGCCAAACGGGATGGATGAGTGAATACGGGCATAAGCTTTCTTTTGATGCAGAAGGGAATGCAACTTGCGCAGAGAGTGGGCATAAGTACAAGTTGACAAATGGCACAGTTACACGCCAGGAATAATGCTATGTTATACAATGCTTCAGCTATGCTGAAGCATTTTCTTTTATGAGTATTGGTAAGCAAGCCGGTAAGGGTTTTGTAAGTTTTCTTTTTCGCAGCGTGCTCGAAAAAGTAATGGGGCTTATAGCCATGATATTCCTGGCAAGAAAGCTTACACCGTACGATTTCGGCCTGGTGAGCATTACTGAAGTATTACTATATACTATTTCAGTATTTGGTACCACCGGCCTGACTGAATTTCTTTTAGCGTATAGAAAAGAAGATACTAAAGAGGTTTTTTCTGCTGCCTTTTGGTTCAATGTTGTCATCACCGTAATTGTATTGGCTGTTTTCCTGGCATTCATTCCGCTATGGGCATATTACCAGCGCGATGAAAGAATTGCCAACATTGGCCTAATGGCAGGTGGCATATTCGTTTGCTCTCAATTGCAAACCATTCCTAAAACATGGCTCAGTAAAAACCTGATGTTTGATACACAGGTGAAAATACAAGCACCGTTTATTTTGCTGATGCCCATTGGTAAGATCATTGCTGTGTTTGCAGGTTTTGGGGTTTATAGTCTCTTATTGCCAACACTCATATTGCAACCGATACTTACGGTGCTGCTGTATCAACAAACGGGTATTTCTATTTCCGTAAAACTATATAGAAACAGGTGGCGGGAGATTTATCATTTTACAAAACACCTGATAGGCGCAAACCTATTTACCCGTATTACAGACCAGGGAGATAAATTCATACTTGGAAAATTTTTGGGGTTAGACAAATTGGGTATATATAATCTTGCCTATCAATTGTCTGAACTATTCACTTCTCAAATGGTGCAGGTTTCCAATAATGTATTGTCATCTGTATTGCCTAAATATGCAGACGATAAGAGTAAATTGTACAATTATTACATTTCTTTTTTGCGGGTATTTTCTTTCCTTACTTTCCCGCTGTTGGCTCTTATGTTTATTTGCGCAGAGCCATTAATATTAACACTGTACGGACCTAAGTGGATAGAGGCAGTGTTGCCCTTGCGCATATTTACAGTAGTGGCAGCATTTAAAGCCGTATCCAGTTCTTATGGGTGTGTGATGAATACACTACACCTGAATAAGAAAACTTTTATGGTGACAGCTATATATGCACCTGTGCATCTTGCAGCATCCGTTGCCGGTTCATTCTTTGGCATAGTAGGTATTGCTACGGCCGTTTCGCTGGTCAAGCTCATATTCATCAACTGGAATATCAAACAGGTGATGCAAGCTATGTCAAAGCCACTTGTTAGCTGGTATCAGCAATTGCTACCATTTTTTTCAGTAAGTGCCTTGCTTTCTATAATAGTTGTGCTGTTTATATACTTGCTGCAGGTTAAGGTTATCCCTATAGTGCAAATAGGTATAAGCACTACTTTATTCTTGACCTGCTATATTTTATGCTTTAGGGTTATACTGAAAGATGATACAAGATCAATAGGCGAATTTTTGTCTAAAGCATTTCCAAGGTCGATAAAATACTTCAACCTCGTTTTTAAAGTATGAAACGGATTGCCCTGGTAGGCAATATGAATAATAACTTCTTTGCCATCACACGATATCTGCGTGATGCGGGTTATGATGCACATTTGTTTTACAGGTTGGCAATGGAACATTTTCAACCATCGGCAGATACGTTTAAAGAAGATTATATAAACTACTGTCACCAGGTGCACTGGCTGGATGATGGTTTTCATAATGTAGATGCGAAAGAGGTTAAAGAAGCACTGAAGGGATTTGATATATATATAGGGCAAGGTGAAGAAGCTGCTGCGGCATACCTTGCAGGATTTAATATAGACGTATATTATCCCTATGGGTCTGATGTGTATAAATATTCGTACCTGCCGCAAGAGTTTAAGCTTTTGAGTAAAATGAAATCATTGGTTGTGGCAAATGATACCCGGCCAACATATAAGCAAATGCAGCGTGGTACTATGGCAAAATATTTGCGGGGTGCCATTGTGAATGCGGGGCATATACTTGCCGAAACCACTAATGAGAAATTTGAAGAAAAACTGAAAGGATTACAGTACAAAGGCATTTATGAAAATGTGCCAATGCCATTTATTTATGTACCTGAATATGATGAACTGCGAGATGCTGATATAGCCTTTCCTGCAAAAAATATCATAGACAGTATAAGAGCGACACACGACTTTATATTACTATATCATGGCAGGCAGGAATGGAAGACGTATCATAATGACTTTACAGGGAAAAACACGCATTACCTGGTGCAGGGTTTTGCAGATCATGTAAAGAATAATGCCGCATCGAAATCCTGCCTTGTGATGCTTGAGTACGGTAGTGATGTGATGCATACTAAAGAATTGGTTAAGGAGTTAGGCATTGAGCAGAACGTTTTCTGGCTGCCAAAAATGTATAGGAAGGAGATAATGTATGTAATTAAGCAGGTGGATGTATGTAGCGGCGAATTTGGTTATAGCTATCTCACTTTCGGCACTATTGTGGAGGCGATGCTTATGAAGAAACCTGTGATAACATATCGGGATGATAGCCTGTATACTGCACAATATCCGAAACTCTATCCCTGTTTCAATGCACGGGAACCTCATGAAATAGCGGCTGCGATTACAGAAGCGGCACAAAACCCGGATGAAACTAAAGCGATGGGTATGGCAGCAAGTGAATGGATAAGAAAGCATTTCATTGCCAACCCATTACAGCATTTGGTAAATATTATAGAGCAATAATAGTGTGAAGAAAGTAAAGATACTTTTTACAATACCCAACTTTACTACTGCCGGCAGCGGCAGGGAAATGGTAAATATTATTTACAGGCTCGATAAAAATTTGTTTGATGTTACGGTGGCTGTAGAATCGCCCGGTGGTGCAGTGTATGACGAACTACTGCAAAATGGATATAAGGTATTGGTGATGCCGTTGTTTGTTACAGGAACTACGAGTATCACCGGCATTTTTACAGAAGCACGAAAACAGGCTAAGCAA
>JANLJF010000150.1 GCA_029255605.1 Azovibrio restrictus | reverse complement strand
GGGCGCCTGATTGAGCAATTTACCATCAGCTTTAACCATATTGGGTAGTATGAACATCATGCCCGATAACATTGTGACCGAAAATTATAAGGGTGCCAAACAAGGGTACCATAGCGGGGGCAAGAGCGGCTACATAGGCATATGCCCGCCAAAGGATATGCACCACTACTACTTTAAAGTATATGCCGTGGATACCAAAATAACACTGGCACCTACGGCTGATAAGGCCATGCTGGAAGCAGCCATCGCAGGCCATGTATTGGCACAGGGCGAGCTGATGGGTACTTACCAGAAGCAGAAAAAGTAATTACTGAAATATACAGTTTGATATATCTTAGGGGTATCAATCATGGTGTTGCTATGAAGTATATATACCTTTTACTGTGCGTGCTATTCACTATCCATGCATCTGCACAAACACCCGACCTGTTTTGGCAAAAGCGTTGTGAATTCAAAAGCGATACCAAAGGGATATCGGCCAAATATACCATACCCTGTGGCTGGACGGCTGAAAAGAACAAGGGCGATGCCATCAAAACACTGCAATATGAAATAGATGATGACAACGGCGTGATATCTACTATATCCATCAAAAAGCCGGAGAAGAAGATGACGCCCGAAAGGATGGATGAGATCATCAAAAAAGATGCAGAGCTGAAAGACAAAACTGCCAAGCGCCTGTGGGCACGCAAGATAAAAATAGATGGTAAGGACTGCCTGGAAGTAGCTATAAAAGCTAAGAAGAGCGTGATGATGATGAAGGTATATGTATATACCGTACAGTATGTTATCCCGCAGGGCGACCAGTCGGTACACCTCAGTTATGCCATCATAGGACAGGACGACAAAAAGGCGCTACAGTGTTTTAATGAGTATAAAACACTTTTCTACAACCTGGCGAATGCTACGGATTTTGTGAATTAGCCCCAAACCCCTAAAGGGGCTTTCCTTCATAACTAATTAACTTATTAACCAGTTAACCAATCAACTAATTACAAATTCCCAAATTACTGGTCTACTACATCGGGGTCGCCCATGCGGCCGGATTGATAATCGCGGATGGCCTGGTGTATCTGTTGCTCGGTATTCATCACAAACGGGCCGTAAGAATAAACGGGTTCATTCAGCGGTTGTCCACCCAGCAGGAATACTTCTGCACCCGTTTCGCTATAGAGGTTGATGTTGGTTTCGCCACGCTCGTACAGGGCTATTTGGTTGGGCTTCAGCGCATGCTGCCCTTCCAGCTCTACACTGCCGCTTACGGCATATGCAAAAGCATTGTGCTTGTCATGCACCGGTATATCCAGCTTTGCCTTGGGGTTTAGCTTCAGGTAGTAGTAAAAAGTGGGCGTGAAGGTGGGCACCGTGCTGCGTTCGCCATACAGTTCGCCCAGCACTACACGTGCTGTGTAATCTTTGTGCACAATGGTGGGCATGTGGCCATTGCGAAATACCGTTGTAGTAGGGTCATCGTGCTTATTAGCCGCAGGCATATTCAGCCATACCTGGAAGCCGTGTATCTTGCCGCCTTCTTCCTTCAGCTTCGCGCCGCTTTCTTCCATGTGTATGGCACCACGGCCCGATGAGAACATCATGTATTCGCCCGTCTGCACCTGGAAATCGTAATTAAGGCTATCCTTGTGGTGGCCGCTACCCGCCAGGAAGTAGGTAGTGGGGATGACACCGGCATGCGGATGCGCCCCTACACGGAGGGCATCGGTACCGGGTGTTATGTCCACAGGGCCAAACTCATCGAAGAGTACAAAGGGCGATACATGGTCGAGATGATTGCCGGCAAAGGCACGCATTACCGGTAGGGTACCCACCATGGTGCGGTCGGCATTCAGTACGCGGTACACTTTGCGGTTCCGCACATGGCTGTACATGCCCGACTGGCCCAGTAGCATAGACGGCACTGCCAGCGAAGCACCCAGTATGGCCGAACCTTTTACGAATTTTCTCCTGCTCATCATGGCATAAAGGTAGGGGTTTGCAGTACGATTTTTACGCAATTGATGTCTATACATCGATAGGCTTTGCTTATGCCTGCCAGGCATTGATGGTGGCGGGTATGGGGCAGCACACCCTGGCGCGGCGGCGGGCAGGTAGTTTGTGCTTAAGGGTGGGTGTTTAGGGGTAGTGCTATCGGTTGTTACACCCAAACTTTCAAACATCGTCGCTGGTGGCGAAGCTGTTTGTTTTCTACTGTCATCTACTGTTTGTTTTGTTTGTTCTGTTTGTTGTGTTTGTTGTGTGGCGATACCAACCGTCGCTTTTGCTGTGATTTGCTTCAGGTAGTCTTCCATACACACCCAATCAAAACCTGTTGGCGATGTGCTTGTTTCTACTCTTCTCTCATCTACTCTGTTCTTCTCTTCTCTACTCTTCTCTGGTGTGGCGATGATGGGTGTCGCTTGTGCATCGCTTACGTTAGCAGTATCCTTGCTTCCCCATCGCTTGGCGTTTGTTTTGGCAGCACCCCTCCTGCCACGCTCGCTGAGTATGCGGCGCTTTTCTTCCCAGTACTCCATGTCTTCCGTCAGTTGCGGGCTCCATATATACTGGCCATCGGTATGCAGCAATTTGTAGCGGTGTATGCATTCGTGTATAAAGGCACGCACGGCATCTTCATCGCAGCGCATATAGTCGCTCAGGTCTTCTATGGTCTCATCATTGGCTATGTCTATTCGGTACTGCGCGGCACGCGATAGCGATTCTACCAGCAGCCACCACATGCCGTAGCCGGTAGCGCCATACTTTCGAAACATAAACCTCAGGGAAAAATTGTTCAGCACATTAGCCTCGTGCGGGAAGAAAAAACGCTGGCGCTTGCTCATGGTAATAGTGTTTTCAGGTAAAACAAATATACAACAAAAAGCATAATAAATGAAAAAGCATAATTGAAATATGGCATCAATATTGCTATAGCATAGCTAACCTGTTTTCCACTTATGAAACCCATATCTTTCTTGCTGTGTTTGCTTGTCTGTATTACTACACATGCGCAGGATAGCACTAAAATATTACCGGCACGCTATACAGCTTTAAAATTGACTATCACCCCTGTGCCTGATTTCAGCAATGTATTACTGATGCCAGGCATCGAAAAAAGAGCTGGGCGTAAAGCAATACAACTGCACCTGGGTATGGCTATACCAAGAGCCTATACCTTACGCGACACAGTTAATACCCATACGCCAGTAACAGGTAATACTTATGCATATACCGGAAGGCTTGAGGTAAGATGGTATACAAGCCCGGTACGTAACTATTATACTAATAAATATGTAGGTGTAGAATTATCTTATACAAGATATGCAAGCGCATCGCGTGGCAGGTATACAGATTCGCTTTTAGGAAACAGAGGATATCATGATGAATTTCTACTTATAAAAAATAATTTCGGCGCCGCACTTACATTTGGCATTCAGCACCGTATATGGCAACACGCTATAGTATCATTTAATCTCTTTGCAGGCATAAAACTAAGGCCTATTACTGCACCGTATAAATATCGCGATACAGATGAAATTGATAACCGCCACGCCCTGTTCTTGAATTATATTGAAAAGGTAGGCACCACAATAGCACCTGTATTGGGAGCAAGTGTTTCCTTAGGTTATGCATTTTACAAGCCGCAATAAAAAATCCCCCTGCGCTATGCAGAGGGATATATCTTTTAAGCAGTGCTTATTTTAATACTCATCTTCATTGAAGAAGAAGTCTTCCTGCGTAGGATAGTCGGGCCATATGTCTTCAATACCTTCATATATCTCGCCTTCGTCATCCAGTTCCTGCAGGTTCTCTACCACTTCCAGCGGCGCGCCAGAGCGTATGGCGTAGTCTATAAGCTCATCTTTCGTTGCGGGCCACGGAGCGTCTTCCAGGTGTGATGCTAATTCTAACGTCCAAAACATATTATAAATTATTTATTTGTATTACCGGTTTCCGCAAATGTAAGTTTTCAATTCACAAATACAAATTTTTATCGCAGCTATATAGCTATTGTTCCTTACTATTTAATGCAAATTTTATAAATAGACAGTGGGTGCTATGCCAAGGTTGTTGCTATTCCCGTTTTTTTACAACACTTTTACAATATGCTGGTAGCTACCAATCTCTTTAAAAACTATTCCAACCTGCGGGTAGTAAATGGTGTATCCTTAACGGTAGCCAAGGGGGAAATTGTATCGGTAACGGGTGCCAGCGGTGCGGGTAAAAGCACCCTGCTGCACATACTGGGCGCGCTGGACAAGCCCGATAGCGGCAGCGTGCAGATAGAGGGTACCGATATTTTTAAACTGAGTGCCAAAAAACTGGCCCAGTTTCGCAATAAGCACCTGGGGTTTGTATTTCAGTTTCACCACCTGCTGCCCGAATTCAGCGCTATAGAAAATGTAGCCGTACCCCTGTGGATAGCCGGTAAAGGCAAAAAACAGGGCATGGAAATGGCCGCCGAAATGCTGGGCACCGTAGGACTGGCCAAAAAGCTGGATAATAAACCATCGGAACTATCGGGTGGGGAGCAGCAACGGGTAGCCATAGCCCGTGCCTTGGTCAACCGCCCCTCTATTATAATGGCCGATGAACCCACCGGCAACCTGGATAGCGCCAATGCACAGGCGATACATGAGCTTTTTATAGAGCTGCGCAATAAATTCAACCAGACCTTTATAATGGTGACCCACAATGAGGAATTGGCCCAAATGACCGACCGCATTGTGCATATGAAGGATGGGGTTATTGTTGGGGATTAGGAATGGGGGATTGGGAATTAGGGATTAGGATTGGGAAATTGAGGCTGGAACGGGTTGAGATTATACTGCATTTGAATTATAACTATATATTATCATGCCTGCGGAAACGGGATATAAGGGCTTCAAGGAATTGAACTGCTGGAAGGAAGGTAGGGTACTGCGTATATCGGTATCTGCATTGACAAAGCAACTACCTGCTACAGAAAAATATGAGCTCGCCCTTCAAATGACAACTGCTGCGCGGTCCGTTACCGCAAATATTGCAGAGGGTTATGGCCGGTATAGTTATACCGATACCAGGCATTTCTTCATTATGGCCCGTGGCTCGGTAACAGAACTAATTGACCACCTGAGTGTGGCCATCGATGAAGGGTATATTAATGCCGAAACGGCTGCCGGTATAGAAAAACAATGCGAAAGTGTTTTCAAACTTATCAATGGTTATATAGCTTACCTCGACAAAAACAGGAAACAGTAACCTGTTAGCAACCCCTTCATTCACAATGTTTTCAGCCATGCTTATCCTCATAAATATTAATTCAAATCCCTAATTCCCAATCCCTAATTCCAAATCCCCGATTCCAAATCGCTAAAGAATTTCGGTATTTACTCAAAAAGTATATTTTTGCACCATAAAATTAAATTGCATAGTCATGTCTGAAATTGCAAATCGCGTTAAGAAAATCATCGTGGATAAACTGGGTGTTGACGAATCAGAAGTAACTCCAGAGGCGAGCTTTACAAACGACCTGGGTGCTGACTCACTGGATACAGTAGAGCTGATCATGGAATTTGAAAAAGAATTCAACATCTCTATTCCTGATGAGCAAGCTGAAACCATCACTACTGTTGGCCAGGCTGTGTCTTACCTTGAAGAACACGTAAAGTAATTTTCATTCTTATTTAGTAACAGAAATTGTTTCAATGAATTTTCCGTTCAAACGCGTTGTCGTTACGGGTATCGGTGCCCTTACTCCTATTGGTAATACAGCTGCCCATTATTGGGATGGTCTTGTCAATGGGGTTTCGGGCGCCGATTTCATTAAACAATTCGATGCTGAAAAGTTTAAAACCCGCTTTGCGTGCGAGCTGAAGAACTTCAACCCTGAAGACTTCCTGGACCGTAAAGAGGCCCGCAAGCTCGACCGTTTTTCTCAGCTGGCTATCATCGCTGCCGATGAGGCAGTGAAGGCTTCCGGCATCGACAATCCTGAGCTGGATAAAGACCGTATCGGTGTTATCTGGGCATCGGGTATCGGCGGTATGATCACCTTCATCGAAGAGATGAAAGGATATAATGCAGGTGATGGCACCCCACGTTTCAATCCTTTCTTCATTCCGAAGCTGATACTGGATATAGCCGCAGGGCATATATCTATGCGTTACAACTTCCGCGGGCCCAACTTTGCTACCGTTAGCGCCTGTGCGTCATCTACCAACGGGCTGATAGATGCCCTCATGTATATACGCCTGGGCAAAGCCGATGCAATAGTGACCGGTGGTTCTGAAGCTGTAGTAACACAGGCAGGTATCGGTGGTTTCAATGCTATGAAGGCACTGAGCGAGCGCAATGACGACCCCAAAACAGCCAGCCGCCCATTTGATGTGGACCGCGACGGGTTTGTATTGGGCGAAGGTGCGGGCGCACTGATACTGGAAGAGCTGGAACATGCTAAAAAACGCGGCGCTACCATCTATGCAGAAGTAGCCGGCGGCGGCCTCAGTGCCGATGCACACCACCTGACCGCACCGCACCCCGAAGGCCTGGGCGTTATCAATGTGATGAAAAATGCACTGGAAGACGCTAATATGACCGCAGGGGATATCGATTACATCAATGTACACGGTACATCTACCCCGCTGGGCGATGTGGCCGAGCTGCTGGCCATACAAAAAGTGTTTGGCGAGCATGCATACAACCTGAATATCAGTTCTACCAAGTCTATGACGGGGCACCTGCTGGGTGCTGCGGGTGGTATAGAGGCCATTGCCAGTGTGCTGGCGGTGAAGCACGACATCGTGCCGCCTACCATCAACTTCCACACGCCCGACCCTGCTATAGACCAAAGGCTCAACTTTACCTTCCATACGGCGCAGAAACGCACCGTACGTGCTGCCCTTAGCAACACTTTTGGATTTGGCGGACACAATGCTTCCATCATCTTCAAAAAATACGAAGAATAGCCTTGCGCCGGTTCACCTCACGAATCGTACACCTCTTTTCACCCAACAAGCAGTTGGTACTGCAACTGGAGCACCTGCTGGGCTATGTGCCCAAGCACCTGCCGTATTACCAACTGGCGCTGATGCACCGCTCTAAAATAGAAGAGCTGGCAGAGAACAATGAACGCCTTGAGTTTTTGGGCGATGCCATACTGGGTTCTATCGTAGCCGAATATCTTTTTAAAAAATACCCCTACCAGCACGAAGGCTACCTTACAGAGCTACGCTCGCGCATTGTGCGCCGCGAAACGATGAATAACGTAGCCCTGCGCATGGGCCTGCACAAGCTGGTGCAGTATAACCAGAACGACCGTGGACTGGGCCGCAGCCATATATTTGGCAATGCACTGGAAGCACTGATAGGCGCTGTGTACCTGGACCAGGGCTTTGCACGCACCCGCAGCTTTATACTGAAGCAGGTGATAAAGCCCTATATAGATATAGAACTGCTGGAAAGCACCGATACCAACTACAAGAACAAACTGCTGAGCTGGGCGCAACGTAACGCCAAAGAGATCGTCTTCGATACGGTGGATGAACGCAATGAAGGCAGCCGCAAGATATTTACCATAGCCATCGTAATGGACGGCCAGCAGGTGAGCACCGGCAGCGGGTATAACAAGAAAGAAGCCGGGCAGGTAGCCGCACAAAAGGCTATCGAGGTGCTGGCGATTTAGACCCCACCCCCCTGAAGGGGCTTTCCCTCAATAACTAATATATGTTGAGACTGCAGAGACCTTCAGTTCTCCGTAACGACATTTCTTTTAAACGCTAAACATGAGAAGCCCCCTTCAGGGGGTTTGGGGGTTAATCCTCTTCCAAATGCAGGCTGTGAAATAACCTGTGGGCAGCGGGTGCCAGTATGATGCCTATATTGGTAATGAAGGCTACGCCGCTGAACAGGGCATAGAAAGAAGAGAACAATTTGCCGCCGGTAGATTTTATTTCCACCACAGGGCCCATACCGCTCAGTATCATCGATGCATTGTGCAGGGAATCTATCCACGATATGCCATCGGTATAATGATAACCCAGTATGCCAATAGAAAGACAAACGGCCAGCACAGCACAGGCTACAATAATATTGCGCAGCACACGACCATAAAAGACAGGTAGCGGTGCTAATCGTTCATCTTTACTTTCATACATTCTATTGTGATTTTGCGGTAAGTTTAATGGCACTTAAAATGCTCGAAGGGCTCTTTACAATCCTCGCATTTATACAGCGATTTGCAAGATGTGGGGCCAAACTGGCTTACCAATACTGTATGGATAGAACCGCATCGCGGGCAGGCTACACCCTCTTCTTCAAACAGCGCCAGCGGGTTATCGGTCGCTCTACGTTTTGGGGGTGCTATACCATATGCCTGCAGTTTACGTTTGCCTTCCTCGCTCATCCAGTCAGTAGTCCAGGCAGGGCTTAGCTGCATCTCTATGTTCACCTTTTTTATACCACGGCTTAGCAGCGCCATACGTATGTTGATGCCTATCACATCCATAGCCGGGCAGCCGCTGTAAGTAGGTGTTATTACCACCGTGGCTATTACATTACCCTGTTCACCTTCCTGCAATACTACATCGCGCACAATGCCCAGATCCAGTATGGTCAATACAGGCACTTCCGGGTCGGTTACCGATGCCAGCCATTCATACACTTTATCTTTTGTTATCGTGCTCACTAATCTGCTAATTTAAAACTGATAGGCAATGTATAATGCACATTTACCTTTCTCCATTTTTTTGCTGTTGCCCGTTTCATTCTACCGGGTTTCCATTTAGGCATGTTTCGTACCACACGCATTGCTTCTTCATCGCAGCCACCGCCTACACTTTGCAATACACTTACACTATCTATCAGCCCTTTCTTCGTTACAACAAATCGCACCAATACTTTACCCTCTATATTATTTGCCTGTGCATACTCAGGGTACTTTATTTGTGTAGCCAGGTAAGCATTCACATTATAGGGCGCCTGTGGCATTTGATGCATATATCTAAACAAAGGCGTACCATCAGGCGCTATAGAATCTGCTTCTACTCTATTCTTTTGTGCCAGCGCAGTGTTACACCATACTAAGGTAAATAATATTGCGGCTATATAGCGGGCAAGGGGGTTAGTCATCATTGCTTTTTTAACAAGTGGTTATTGGCCAATACAGCATTGCCATTTTTCGATATCATTAACGCATCGGCAGGGCGTATCAGCAGTTCATCTATAGCTATATAATCGGGCTTATCCGGGTTATTATCTACCTGGCACACCATGCGGCGGGTACCTGCAGGCATGCTAAAATATTTGGATACCCGCAGCCACATGCCATGATTATCGGTACTGATTTTGGCAGGTATATATTCTTCCTTCAACATGTTACCGGCGGTATCGTACAGTTTCAAATGAAATGCTGGTGAACGATAGTCCACATCATTCACCAGCACCCATATCGAAAACTCATAGCGGCTTTCATTCACCATCGGCTGCATATCGAATGCCACCAGCGTATCTTCCGACTTATACATATGTGTTTCTGCACCACGACCCCAAAAGGCTTTACCATATTCTTTTTCATCATAGTGCACTATGAAAAATGGTGCTGTGCATGCTATACAGCTATCCCTTGCCGTTATGTCCGCAGCTATTGCCAGTGCGCTATCTATACAGCGTTCATCTTCGTGGCGCAGGCGCGCGGGATACAGTTTGTATATTTTACAACCGTCTACCCAACCGATGCTATCGGCCATGCGCAATAAGTAGCGGCTATCTTCATCCATCTCATTTTCTGTAAAATAAGAAATGAGGAAAGGCTTGTCAGATTGTATATCATCAAGCAATGGCTTATGTACAAACGGCCCGGCTATCAGTTTGGCGTGCTTAAAGCCTTGCTGCCACGATGTTCTGGCCAGCATTGCATTTACCATAGGTAGCCCAGTGTTTACAGATATCCCGGTGGCTTGCGCCAAAGCTCTATCACCATCTTCATGCAGCCATAGCTTATCTGTACCTATATACATAAACGGTAGGGATATAATAGCCTGGAAGCTATCGGGCGTATAACCACTTTTTTCCAGCATGGTTAGCGGGTCTCCCCTATCCCAATAGAAATATTGCATATACTGCTGCCTGGAACGCTGCCCGGTTAAGTGCCTCAGGAAATTAACATACCCGGAAGCATCGAATACCCACAATAATACAGCCAGCAGCAGCATTCCATATGCAGCCACTCGCCTGTTGCGCTGCAGCAAAGCAGCAAACCACCTGTACAAACATACGCCTGTATATACGGTGATGATGTAATAGCATATCCATGCAAAGCGGCCCAATGTGCGAAACTGCCTGAAGGCAGATAAATAAGGTGGCAATTCACCACCCATCCATTCTATAGGTGCACCACTGGCTATCAGCAAGGCTATGCCGGCTATCAGCAGCCATTTGCTGCTCATACCGGTATGCATGTTTTCTACTTTTTTACGCTGCACCAGCATTACAGCTGTTATTAATAGAGACACAGCTACTACAGCCATAGTTACCACCCCTACATAAGCAAAACCTTCCGATATACTGACATCTGGCCGCCATATAGGAGAAAGGGGCGAAGCCGTAAGGTCTTCCATTTTCGTGCAGTACTCCAATAAACCCCATGGGTGTGTTGGCCTGTCTTTTACCGGGTCGGTAGCATATAGTACACCCTTCACCCCTGCAAAAGCTATTATTAATGCCAGAGCCAGTGGGCATATAAAAAGCAGGCGTTCGCGAAATGTGCGCTTGCCATAAAAAAAGCAGGTAAGTATATATGCACCCGCAAACAGAAAAGACACGGCAAGAAGGTACGGGTGTATAAATGCTATGACGAAACCGAACACAGCCACGTACACCGCATACCGCCAGTGTGCTGTACTATCATACCGCGCCAACCAATACCACAACATCGGTATGACACATAACATGCCCAAACCGAAATGGCCGACTAGTCGTGTTTGCTGGGGAGAAAGAATAATAACAAGGCCCGCAAAAGCAATGGCCCACCACGGCTTTACGCCAAAGTGCACAAAGAGCTTATACACATAAAAAATGCCGAGCCCATAACCCAGGGCAAGCGTGACATAAAATGCTGCTACAATCGTATCGTGCTGCAGGTGAAAGGTGTCTCTCATCCATATTACAAACGTGGAAAGCGCAGGCATGCCATCAGTATATATGGCATGCTCGCCATAGGGATAGTTCATACCTGTAAACCAAAGGTTATTATCATACAAGGTATGATACAGGTAAGTGTAAAAGTTTTTTATGGAATCGCCATCGAGGCCAATAATCATGTGCGATGGTTCCAGCACCATATTGGTGAGCACAAGGGTGGCGAGCAGGGTGGCAAAGACCATTGCTGCCAATGACCATTTATAGCGTTGCCATGGGTTCATAGCTGTAAGATACTGCTATAATATTACCACTCCATATTGGGGTATGCACGCTGCATAAACTGTAGTTCGGCCAGTATATAGCCCAGGTGCTCGCTATGGCGGCCATCTTTGCCACCGCTCTGCATCCATTTATTGGCAGGCTTTTCAAGGGTAGCTTCCTGCAGTATACCATCCACATGCGCATCCCACAGCGGCTTGATAGTAGCAACATCTACACCTATACCGGCTTCTGCCATTGCCTTATCGGCAGCGCTCATTTCAAATAGTTCTCCGCTATATGCCCAGCGCTCGTTCAGCGCTGTTTGCATGCGCTCGTGGCTTTCTTCCGTGCCATCGCCCAGGCGTATCATCCACTCGCTGCTCCAGCGCAGGTGATAGGTCACTTCCTTCAGCGATTTTTCTGCAATAGCTGCCAGTGCGGCGTCTTTGCTTTTTTGCAGTTCTTTATAAAAATAAAAGTTGAAAACATCTGCAAAGAAAGAGCGGACTACGGTATACGCCCAGTCTTTATTGGGCTGTTCTACCAGCAATACGTTCCTGAAATCCCAGCCATCGCGCAGGTAAGCCAGGTCATCTTCATCCAGGCTCTCTCCTTTATCTATCTTTTGCTGCAGCGCCGGAGAAACAAATTGTTGTTTCTTTACCTCGACCGGCATCAGGTTGAACTGTTCTGCAGCATGCTGGTAAAAGCTACGTGCCTGCCCCAGGTGGTCGAGCGCGGTATTGGTTAGCGCTATATCCTGCTCCAGCACCGGGCCGTGGCCACACCATTCACTGATGCGGTGCCCCAGTATCAGGGCATTATCTGCCAATTGCAGCGTGTATATTAGTTGGCTAGTTGATTCGTTCATTATTTCCAGGAATTTGGAATTGGGAATTTGGAATTGGGTTATGCTTTTATCTAATCCCTAATTCCAAATTCCTAATCCCCAAAGAAAATTACATATGCGTCAATTCATCGGGCAGGTTGTAGAACGTAGGGTGGCGATATACTTTATCGTTGGCCGGTTCATACATGGAGTCTGCCGTTGCAGGGTCTGAAGCGTGGATGTATTTGCTTTCCACCACCCATATGCTGATGCCTTCGAGCCTGCGGGTATATACATCGCGCGCATTTTCAATAGCCATCTCTGCATCGGCTGCATGCAGGCTGCCTACATGTTTGTGATCGAGACCCGCTTTGCTGCGGATAAATACTTCCCACAGTGGCCATTCGGCAGCAGCATTGTGATTGCTACCCTCTGCGCCACCGGCTTGTTCTTTATCTCCGTAGTCTCCGTACAGGTTCTTATTTATAAACTGGTTCATCCTGTGTATTATGCTGCAAGGTTATCTTTCTTATTTTCTTTACGGGCTTTGCGCTTTTTAGAATATGCCAGTGCTGCATCGCGCACCCAGGCACCTTCTTCCCATGCTTTTTTACGCGTTTCCAGCCTTTCTTTATTGCAGGGGCCATTGCCTTTCACCACATCCCAAAACTCTGTCCAGTCTATTGCACCATAGTCGTAGTGGCCGCGCTCTTCGTTCCATTTCAGGTCGGGGTCGGGTACGGTAAGGCCTATTAGCTTAGCTTGTTCTACCGTTACATCTATAAATTTCTGGCGCAGCTCATCATTGGTGAAGCGTTTAATGCGCCAGCGCATGCTCTGTGCTGTGTTAGGGCTGTTATCATCGGGCGGGCCAAACATCATGATAGATGGCCACCACCAGCGGTTCAGCGCATCTTGTGCCAGCTTCTTCTGCACATCGGTGCCATTGGCCAGTGCCATCATTATTTCATATCCCTGGCGCTGGTGAAAGCTTTCTTCCTTGCATACACGCACCATAGCACGTGCATACGGACCGTATGATGTACGGCACAGCGGCACCTGGTTCATAATGGCTGCGCCATCTACCAGCCAGCCTATAGCGCCCATATCGGCCCAGGTAAGGGTAGGATAGTTGAATATTGAAGAATATTTTGCTTTACCGGTATGCAGCTGGTCATACATCTCATCGCGGGTGATGCCCAGCGTTTCGGCAGCACTGTACAAATACAGGCCATGGCCGCCTTCATCCTGCACCTTGGCCAGCAATACCGCTTTACGGCGCAGGCTTGGGGCACGGGTTATCCAGTTGCCTTCGGGCAGCATACCTACTATCTCGCTATGCGCATGCTGCGATATCTGGCGGATGAGTGTTTTACGGTAATCATCCGGCATCCAGTCGCGCGGCTCTATAGCCACATCATTATCTATCTTCTCATCGAAGTGCTGCTGAAACGAATGCACTGTCATTTTACTAAGAATTTTAGGACTACAAAGATAACATTTACGGCGCAAAGAAGTTTATGACAACGGTCATGCTCCTATTGTGCAAATATGAAGCGCAATGTGACCCCTGCACGCGTAGTAGTGATTGGATATGAGCTGGATATATATGGAATACTCTGCCTGCGATCGTAGAAGAAACGCAGGGTAAGCCTGTCGCTCACTATGTAGTCTATAGAAGGCGATATGGTAATCACCTTCTGCCCGCGGGTAGTGATGTTCACATTCTGCGCCAGGTAGTTATTGCTACTCTTATCATCGCGC
>JANLJF010000149.1 GCA_029255605.1 Azovibrio restrictus | reverse complement strand
CCAGTGGGTATTATCACCAAAAATGCCTTGGTTTTACGCGATCTGGATGTGCTTCAGGAATTGGCGAAGTACAACCTAGTGCGGGTATTTTCATCTATTACATCTATGGATGAAGACCTTCGCAGGGTAATGGAACCGAGAACGGCATCTTACAAGTCTCGCCTCAAAGTGCAGGAGACCTTATCTAAAAACGGGGTGCCCACAGGTATTATGAATGCCCCCATAGTGCCGGGCCTGAATGATACGCATATGCACGATGTGCTGAAGGCAGCTTCAGAGGCTGGGGCCAAATGGGCGGGTTATACGGTAGTGAGGCTGAATGGTGCTATTGGTGGTATATTTCAAGATTGGTTATATAAGAGTTTTCCCGATAGGGCAGATAAAGTATGGAACCTGATAAGCAGCTGCCATGAAGGCCAGGTAAATGATAGCCGGTGGGGGAATAGGATGGTGGGTGATGGCAAAATAGCAGAGCTTATCCGCACGCAATTTCATCTTTATTGCAAGAAATATGGCTTAAATCAGACCCAAATGGAGATAAATACGAAAGATTTCAGGCGTATACGTAATAATCAATTACCATTATTCTAATAGCTGAAAGCTTCCCCGAGTTTATGTAAGGGGGGAGCTTTAAAGTTTATGGCACATGTATAATGACCAAAGTACCTTTATTTATGGTCGATTCCCATTCTACGGTGCCCTTTAGGTAATTCACCCTGGTTTGTATGTTCTTTAGTCCGATACCCTCAAATTTACTTTTGTCGGATACGTCGAAGCCGCGGCCATTGTCTTCAATAGTCACACTGATGCCCTCTTCATCTTTAATAATAGAGATATCCAAAAGGCTAGCGCCGGAATGTTTGATCACATTATTGATACATTCCTGCACCACGCGGTAAAGTACTGCCTCTTTATCTGCCGGCAGACGCTCATTAATACCTTCTGAATATAGGTTTACTTTTAATATACGTGTATCTATCTTATTTATAAAGTCTCGGATGGCAGTGGCAAGTCCTGCTTTTAGTAGGGCATTGGGCATAATATTGTGCGATACAGCCCTTACTTCTTTGCAGCTTTCATCTACTAAGGCTAATGCTTTATCAAAGGCTTCTTTTTGTTCTTGGTTATCAAAATCGAGTTCGCTGCTTACCAGGGACAAGTTCATACGGGCTGCACTCATCAGCTGGCCTACGCCGTCGTGCAGATCACCGGCAATACGCTTGCGCTCCTGTTCCTCAGCTTCTATTACTGCCTTAGAAGCCAGTTCCTGCTGGTGCATAACAGCAGCCTGCAGGCGCGATTGTTGCTTTAGCTTATAGCGCCGGTACGATGAGAAGCCCAGCATGCCACCTAAAAACAGCAGGCTACCGATACCACCAATTATATAATTCTTTTTAACTATCTCCGCTTTCTGAACAGTAATCTGTTGCTCTTTTTTGCTGGTTTCATATTTCGTTTGCAGTTCTGATATCTGCTTTGCAGTCTCTTCTGTTAATAGTACATCTTTAATTGAGTCTGATAATCTATAATAAACCAGTGCTTTAGAATAATTATTTTTTTGCTCTTCTATAGATGCTTTTACAGCCAGCACATCTATGCGTTCGCGGTTGAACTCTTCCAAAACTGCTATCTTATCAGAAGAATCGATATATAAGGTAGCTATATTATATTGTTGCATTTCTGCATATACGCGTGCTATCTGCATGTAAGACATGAGCATACCATATTTATCTTCATTCTGCTTATCATATACCAGGCAGCGTTGAAAAGTGGCAAGTGCATCTTTATACCTTTTATGATTAAAATGTATGTCACCAAGATTGGAAAGGACAACAGATAAGGTGTACGGATCTTGCAGCTTTTCAGCCATACTAAGTGCTTGATCATAGGCATACATGGCACTATCCCATTGCTGTAGTTCATTATATACCGTCCCCATATTGTTGTATGTCAACGTTATATGCTTTTTATCATCGATTCTAATATTTAGTTGGTTGGATTTTCGGTAGTATTCTAATGCTTCTTTCCAGCGTTTCATTTTTTTATATACGATGCCGATATCGTTGTAGGAAATTGCCATACCTATTTCATCGTGCGTTTTTTCTTTAATATGTAAGCTCTTTAAATGGTAGGTGAGTGCCTGTTGATAATTGCCCTGGTTTTTTTCGTTCGCACCGAGTATGCTATATGATTCTGCTTCACATCTTTTATAACCTATTTTTTGTGCTAAGGCTAAGGCCATGCGTCCATATCTGATACTGGAATCTCCGGATATCCTTAAAAAATCTTTAGAAAGTAGGTATAGGGACTCCGCTTTTGTTTCATCCTGGGGCATGCGGTCAATAACCTTCAAAAGGCTATCAATACGGTTTCTATTAGCCGATGCCGGAACAGACAGTAACAGTATGTAGCAAAAAAATACAAATCTGAAGGCCTTATACATAATACTAAAAAAATTTCTAATTAGTGCCACAATTTCGCTATATTTACATAGATACACAAATGAACTATAAGAGGGCACGGATTATTGAGGCGTAATTAATAGGGGAACTTTCTGGATATATTACTTGGCAGGCTGCAATGGCATTCATGTGTATGAATTTTACCATTACAAACTTTCTTAAAACTTGCCGTTATGAAAAACTATCAAAACCAGCTCGACAGGTTTCGTACCATCGCTAAGAAACTGGTAGATGATCATTCAGCAGAGCTTTTTTCAAGCTACAAGCTGTGCAGCAGCACCGGCACAATGCAACCAGATGATGCATATCATTCACATCTGGACACGCTGGGCAAGCAACTGGATGAACAAGCCAGGCAATTTATTACTACTGCTCAAACTAATGCAGACATCGTGAGGTCTGAAGTCTGGGAGCTATGTAAAAAGTATCTCGACCAGTTTGTAAGGCGCAATCAGCCGTCTTAGTCATCAATGATAATATACAGGTTCTTTTATAGCGTTGTCGTTTTGCACTATAATGTTCTGCATTATGTTACCGAAGGCTTGAGTACATAGTGGCGTAAGTTTTTGGCGAACGCCACGTAGTACTTAACGATAATGCTAATTATAGCTGCGCTTCGGCCATTAGCCGAAATGTTCATCTTTACAAACTAAACGCATATTCGGTAGTGCTATATGTAGAAAATGTCAAATACAGATAATGAGCAATTGACAAAAAGAGAACAAGGATTGGAAGCAATTTCTGAATTAATACATGTGTTCAATTCAGAATTTAAAAAGATAAGGGCTCAATACGATATTTCAGATATCTCTCTGTATGTTACAGAAAAGACCATTATAAATCCATGTTTATTAAAGACAGAAACAGTAAAGCAAACCTTACCTGAGTTTTTCCATGAGTATTTTACTGGACTTGGTTTTACTAAAAAAGAAGAATGGTATGGAAAGTTATTTGGAAAGGACAGGGAGTTGAAAGTCTGCTTATTGAAAATAAATGTACAAGACCCTAAGTATGTCTTTATGTCTATAGTGACAGATGATATTTATAATGAAATGAACGACAGGAACATTTATCAAGGTGTACATGTGTCTTCTGCACAAGAAATAGTATTCTTGCATACAAATGCTTGCTATCATAGAATAGCTATGAAAGATGCGGCAGAAGATGCGTTAATTCATAAATAGTTTTACTTTTTAGTTGCTGAAATTTACTTACTGATTTAGAGTTGTGTGATTTTTTACATGATTCAAAAAGCAGTGCAAAGGAGCTATTCCAGTTGCCATCTACAAATCTGTTTCCATTGAGTAAATTTAATATAGTCTGATTGGCGTTACCCAAGCTATCAAAATCTAATGAATCAATTAATTCTATTTCTGATAGTATAACTGTGAATGTTATTTTCAACTCTGATTTTTCCATTTTTCAATATAGTAATAAAATTGTGTGCGTTAGCCAATCTATTTAATATACTGTGAAAAAGACGGTGTTTTATGCAGTCTGCATTATTTATATATTTGCGGTGTAGTACGTATCCGTTTAGTTACCACGAATTACCACTTTAATGTAACAAAGCAACGGATGGATGCAGTACGCCTATACGGCGTAGCTGTGCCATTCGCTTTGTGGGTTGTGGTAAACCTATGGTAGCAGTGGATTTCAGCTACGCTATTTTATTGTTTAACCACAAATACCACAAATGAAAAGAATCTCATTGATGGCAGCACTGCTGCTGATTTCTCTATCGTCCTGTAGTACGGTAATCTTTAAATTTCAATCAGAAAAGCCTGATATTGTACCCAGTGACGATAATTTCTACAAAGGGGTAAAGACCTATGCTGTTCGGACGGCAAACCAAAATGTTGTTTACAATCAGCAGGAATTGACATCTGACGTGAACGTAGCAATTTCTACTATAGAGAATGAGTTGCTAAAGAATGGTTTAAAGGTTATAAAAGGTAATGCTGATGTAATTATAGAATTAGTGAGCATTGATAATCCAGCGTATTCAACGAATACCGTTTATAAATCTAATGGTAAAACAAAGACTTACGACTGCAATTTCTCATTCAAAGGGTTAAGGATATATCTTAAAGCGATAAGAGGGGAATCTTTTGTAAACTATACATTTTATAAAGCACCTTGTGAAGAAGGTTGTGAGTACAAGAAAATAGACAAGAATTGTAATAAAGTGCCAATAGGTATATATCAGGATCAAACACCTTCATATGAGGCCAATGCTAAGGATAATCCCAAAGATGTAGTAAGGATATCTAAAGTTGCAGCGAGAGAAATTATTCAAGCAATAAAAGGTAATTAATCTAAGAGCGTCATATGGCGCTCTTTTTAGTGTGTTTACTAAGTGGATACAACAACTACTGCAAATGCACTAACTTAGTTGTCATGACATCACAAGAAAAGGAGAAAGAATTCTATGATGGTGTAGTACAAATAGGCTTGAAGAATAGGGATTATTTTGATGTAAGTGCTGCACCTGTGTTAGACCCTAAGGATATAAGGGCATATTTTATATTCATACAAAGTAATGGTAAGGTAATGCTTGAATTCTCAAGATTACATGAATTGCCAACTTATATAAAGGATGAGTTAATCTCTCTCTTTAACAGAGTCTATGAGAGATGATGCTGCAGTATAAAACTGATCTTTTGATAATTTATTTATAGCATCCCATAGTGTGCCAGGGTGTAGGATGAAATAATCTTCGCCAAGCTGCACTTTTATTTGGGTTCCTTCAGGGATTTCCAATGCATCTTTATTTGGCTGTACTGTTATTGTCATTTTCATGTTATACGTCAGTTGAGGTATTTGAACACCATAAATCCAAGGATTACTCCTAGTAGGAATAATTCAAATGCTGTGTAGGATGATTTAGATTCTTTCTTTTCCATAATTTTCAATGACCTCAATAGGCAGTTTAGTTGCATCGATTCAATCAGCCACTCTTTAGAGATTATGGGAATTTCAACACTTTTTCTGTTTAATTCATCTGGCGGTATTGGCAATGGATGCTCCTTATTCATACTGTGCGTTAGCCATTCTATTTAATATAATGTGATTATAGTGGCCGGAAACAAATATACGCATTTTAGCGCACTATAATTTATATTATGTTAAGTATAAAAACTAGAGAAACCCATCATGGGGTTCTTAGCATAAAAATGGTGTCGCCTATCTTTGGGTCTACGATGCGTTCTGTGATGTACCCTGCTTTGGTAAGGGTCACTTTCAGTATAGGGCACTTGGCTATCCCCGATGCACTGAACTTTCCTTCAAATATCCCTGAAGTGTCTGTGTAAGTATATTGCTCATGTCCTTGCCTGCCATCGCTGGCTGCCACGCTCAAAACCTGAACGCCGTCAATGCCAAGCCTTGTTTCCTTATCGGCTACAACATTGCGTGTGCCGCGTTCACAAGAACATCCATATACGGCTACTGTGCAAAGGCTAAACATGATCAGATTTCTCATAGGATATAAAGATACCATGGGGATAATTTCTAAAAAAACTAAATCCTAAAGCGAAGCTGCACTTTAGGATTTAGAAATTGAAATTGATATTTAATATTACTTAGTCTGCCTGGTGGAAAGAATACCTATAGTCCACAGGTGGAACATACGTTTCCTTAATAGTCCTTGCACTCAACCAGCGATACAGGTTCAGCAATGAACCCGCTTTATCGTTGGTGCCCGATGCACGTGCACCACCAAATGGTTGCTGGCCTACAACGGCACCTGTTGGCTTATCGTTGATGTAGAAGTTACCCGCAGCATTTACCAATTTTTGTGTCATCACTTCAGCCGCATAACGGTCTTGAGAGAAGATAGCACCCGTCAATGCATAGCCACTTGTTTTATCAACTATCTCCAGTGTTTCTTCCCATTTATCAGCTTCGTATACATGTATCGTCAATACCGGCCCAAACAGTTCTTCGCACATGGTTACATAATACGGGTCTGTAGCTTCTATGATGGTTGGTTCGATAAACCAGCCTTTCGATTTATCATAACCACCACCTACTATAATGCTGGCTTTGCCATTGGCATCTTTTACACCATCTATATATTTAGCCAGGTTGTTGAATGATTTCTCATCGATAACAGCGTTCACGAAATTGGTGAAATCATCTACAGGGCCCATCTTCATGGTCTTAACCTCTGCTACCAGTTTCTTCTTTATTTCTTCTGCCAGGTTTGATGGCAGGTAAGCACGGCTGGCTGCAGAGCATTTCTGGCCCTGGTATTCGAACGCACCACGTGCCAGGCCTGCAACTACTGCATCTACATCGGCACTTGGGTGTACCATCACAAAGTCTTTACCACCTGTTTCGCCCACTATGCGCGGGAATGATTTATACTTGGTTATGTTGTTACCTATGCTCTTCCACATGCTATGGAATACACCGGTAGAACCTGTAAAGTGTACACCTGCAAATTCAGGATGCTCATAGCAAACCTCACCCACTACAGCCCCCGGAGGATATACCAGGTTGATAACACCTGCCGGCAATCCTGCTTCTATCAGTATCTCCATAAATACGCTGGCGCTGTATATCTGTGTATTGGCAGGTTTCCATACCACTACGTTGCCACACATAGCAGGCGCCGTAGGCAGGTTGCCACCAATAGCAGTAAAGTTGAATGGTGTTACAGCCAGTACGAAACCTTCCAGCGGGCGGTATTCCATACGGTTGTGGAAGCCTTGCGGAGAGACAGGTTGTTCATTATATATCTTGCTCAGGAAGTGCACATTGAAACGCAGGAAGTCTATCAGTTCGCAAGCGCTGTCTATTTCTGCCTGGTACGCATTCTTGCTCTGGCCCAGCATGGTAGCCGCATTCATTTTGAAGCGGTACTTAGTAGCCAGCAGTTCTGCTGCCTTCATAAAGATAGCTGCGCGATGTTCCCATGTAGTATCGGCCCATTGCTTACGTGCAGCCAGTGCAGCATCTATTGCTTGTGTAACATGTGAAGCATCACCTGCATGGAAATGCCCCAATAAGTGGGCTGTCTCGTGCGGTGGGCGTATTTCTTTTTTATCACCGGTACGCACCTCTTTACCATTAATATACATAGGTATATCGCGGGTTTGAGATTTCAGATCGGCAATAGCTTTTTGCAGTGCTATACGTTCTGCACTTTTAGGTGCGTAGTTTAATACCGGTTCGTTCTTTGGTTCGTTGTAATGGAAATAAGCGTTATGCATATATAGTCCTTAATCTTTAGAATTGAGAGCAGGCATATCCCCTGCTAATGAGGTTGCAAAGGTACGATTAAAGCATCAACGAGAAAAGAAGGTATGATGATTAATTATCATATCCAGTGTTTTCACGGGTTGTTTTTATTGCTTCCTTATTCTATTTTGTAATAACATATAAATCAATATCTATGGATTTCAAAGATCAAATCAAATTATTGGCAGATAAGGTTTTGCAAACTAAGGGTAAAGTTCTTACTGAGGAAGCTACAAAGCATTCTTTTATTATGCCATTTATACAATATTTAGGGTATGATGTATTTAATCCGCATGAAGTGATCCCAGAGTTTGTAGCAGATTTGGGTATCAAGCAAGGTGAAAAAGTAGATTATGCAATATATAAAGATGACTCTCCAATCATCCTAGTTGAATGTAAATGGCACGGAGCAAAACTTGATGTTCATAATTCACAATTATTTCGCTATTTCCAGGTATCTAATGCTAAGTTCGGGCTACTTACCAACGGTGTTGAATACAGATTTTATACAGATTTAGTAGTTCCTAATAAAATGGATGAAAAGCCATTTTTTGTTTTTAATCTGGTTGATATTAAAGATGCTCAAATTGATGAATTGAAAAAATTCCACAAGAACTATTATGATCATCAAGCAATCATTAATACCGCTAATGAGCTAAAGTATACAAATGAAATAAAGCAGCTAATACATGAATTTGCTAATGACCCTAAGGTTTGATTTTATCAAATTTATTGCAAAAGATATCTACCCTGGGATAATAACACAAAAGGTGGTTGATCAATTTACACCAATAGTAAAAAAAGCGTTTAATCAGTATTTGAATGACTTAATTAATGACAGATTAAAATCTGCATTGCAAAAGGAAGAATCTATCCAAGAAGTCGAAGAAACAATTGCAGTACCTATCAATTCAGAAATCAAGATAGAAACTACCAAAGAAGAATATGAGGCATATCACATTATAAAATCCATATTGCGACCTGTTGTTCCATGGAAAAGAGTTTTCATGCGAGACTCGCAAAGCTATTGTGCCATTTTATTAGATGACAACAATAGAAAGTCAATATGCAGGTTATACTTTACCAACAACAGAAAGCAAATTGCAATTATAGACGCTTCTAAGAAAGAGCAGAAGTTTGAAATACGAAACATGGATGATATTTATAATCATTCAGAAGAGCTATTAGCTGCTGTCCGCAATTATTTGGTAAATCCAATTGCTGAATAACCTGCACAGGTACTGCCTCACATATTTTGCAAAACAATTTTTGCATTATACCTTGGTACCTATGTGGCAATCCTTATTTCGCCGTAAATCGCTGGAACAGATACAGGCTGATGTAGCCAGTGGTATGACCGATGCACATCAGGCAGGGCTCAGCAAAGTGCTTACCGTGCGCGACCTCACCTTTATGGGTATAGCAGCCGTAGTGGGTGCGGGTATCTTTTCCACCATAGGTAAAGCCAGCTATGATGGCGGGCCGGGTATCATCTTCCTATTCTTATTTGTATCGGTTGCTTGTGGGTTTGCAGCGGTGTGTTATGCAGAGTTTGCCAGTATGGTGCCGGTATCGGGCAGTGCTTATACGTATAGCTATGTGGCATTTGGCGAGATAATAGCGTGGATAATAGGCTGGGACCTGCTGATGGAATATGCCATAGGCAATATAGCCGTAGCCATATCATGGAGCGACTACTTTACTACCCTGCTGCAAGGCTTTGGCATCAACCTGCCGGCTTATCTTACCATGGACTACTGGACGGCTAAGGATATGGCCAGTGATGCTGCTAAGGCTGCCTGGGAAACAGCACCACTGATAGGCAATGTCCGTTTTATATGCGATATCCCTGCATTCCTTATTACGGTTATCATTACCTGGATCATATATGTAGGTATTAAAGAAAGTAAGCGTACGACCAATGCCATGGTGATACTGAAAATGGCAGTGATCGCCCTTGTGATAGTAGCAGGTGCCTTTTATGTAAAACCCGAAAACTGGCAGCCCTTCCTGCCTAATGGTATGAGTGGTGTACTGGCGGGTACGGCGGCTGTGTTCTTTTCTTATATAGGCTTTGATGCGATAAGCACTACTGCCGAAGAATGCCGCGATCCACAGCGCGACCTGCCAAGGGGCATGTTCTACTCGCTGATAGTTTGTACCATAGTATATGTGTTGATAGCACTGGTGCTGACAGGTATGGTGAGCTATACAGAGCTGAACATAGGCGACCCGCTGGCATACGTGTTTGAAGCAAATGGCATGGGCTGGCTGGCCGGTGTTATAGCGGTAAGTGCAGTGATAGCTACTGCGAGCGTACTACTGGTATTCCAGTTGGGGCAGCCGCGTATATGGATGAGTATGAGCCGCGATGGTTTGCTGCCACCTATATTTTCGCGCATTCATCCTAAGTTTAAAACACCCTCGTTCTCAACTATACTTACAGGCATACTGGTGGGTATCCCTGCCCTGTTCCTGAATCTTACTGTAGTGGTAGACCTGTGTAGCGTAGGTACGCTGTTTGCCTTTGTGCTGGTATGTGGTGGCATTCTGCGACTGCAGCAGCAACGTAAAAAACTAATAGCAAAAGGTGGTACACCCCCACCCGACAGCAAATTTAAAACGCCTTATATAAATGGTAAGTGGATAGTGCCTGCATTGTTCCTTACTACTATTATACTATGCAATATGTATTACCCCGGTGGTGTGGCAGGTTTCTTCAACCGTAGTGATGCTGCGGGATGGGAAGGTATCAGGGAGAAAGTGCCTTATATCATGTTCGGGCTGGTATTCCTGGTAATGACGATACTCTCTTTTGTAAACAGCTATTCGCTGATACCCGTACTGGGTTTCCTGTGCTGCTCTTACCTACTGTGCGAAAGCGGCACCAGCAATTGGGAGCGTTTCCTGCTGTGGCTATTGGCAGGATTGGTGGTGTACTTCCTGTATGGAAGGAGAAAGAGTAAACTGGCAAATCAGTAAAATCGAAACACAACAAACCCATTGTGGCACTGCATGGGTATGAGCAGCAGTTGCGAATTAACGCAGCACCAGTTTCAAGAACCTATCTGTAGTATAAGTAGCCAATTGCCCGCTGGGACCATAAAGTGTGTAGTCACAACCATGTGTAGCCCATGGCAGCGTAAGCAGGTAGTGCTTTACACCTGCAGCCTGTAGTTTAGTGCCCAGTCTTGTGCTGTGCTCGTAAGCACATAGCGGGTCTGTAATACCGTGTATGCTGAGTGTGGGCGGTATGTCGGCATTCACATTTTCTACCGCCGAGCTGTAAGTATATTCTTTAGGAAGCTCTTTATACGTACCACCTATATAGTCCTCAATGATCTTGCAGGAATTAAATACCATCCTATTTGCAGGATTATGATAACCCCATATCATATCTGCCGGGCCATAGTAATTGATAACCCCTTTTATAGACGGGTCTTGTAGTGTATAACCGGCTATCATGGCTATCTGCGCACCTGCGGAGCGGCCAAGTAATACTATGCGATTGGTATCTATATTCAGTTCCGTTTCTTTTGATTTCAGGTAGCGTATAGCAACTGCTACATCTTCTATCGGTGCAGGGAAATGCTTTTGAGAAGCCAGGCGGTAATTGATACTAGCCACGTGATAGCCCTGTTTGGCAAGATGGGTATTTAGTTCGGGTAGTTGTTTGTTATCTCCCCCACTCCAAGAGCCGCCGTGTATCACGATTACCAATGGATGCTTGCCAGATGCTTGTGCCGCATAAAAATCGAGGCTAAGTGCCTTATCCTCGTTGCTGGTATAGGTATGTGCTACAGGTGTTATTTGCTTATCACTAAGTCCATTGAAAGTGCGCCATATACTGTATGGGTTCGATGGTTTATCGCTTGTGGTGTTGTATGCGCTGTTGAAATCTGTATCTATAGTTTTTGCTACCAGCATTGCCCTTACTACAGTAGATAGAAACACCAGCATCGCCACTGCACTTACTATTGTACCTGCTGTATGATATGCAGGATTCCCCCACTTCACCATCACCAATACTAATGACACACCTGCAAACACCCACCAGAATTCTGTAACCAATATGGCCATATACCACAAGTACAGCATAGGTGCCCGCCAGAAGCATAGCAGTGATAATAATAACAAAACAATGGATAAGACCAACCGCAACATGATGCGCGAAGGTATAGCATGCGATTGAGAATATTATTGCCCTATATTTGAAGCCAATGTACACCGCGCTTTACAATCATATACGCAAGTATGTAGCCTTTACCAATGCCGATGCAGCGGCACTGGAGCCCTACCTGTATATGAAAGAAGTGAAGCGAAAAGAGATACTGCTGAAACCCGGGCAGGTGTGCCGCGAGCATTACTTTGTAAAGAAGGGATTGGTGCGTATGTATCTTATGGATGAAAAGGATACTGAAAAAATAACCACCTTTGCCATAGAGAACTGGTGGGTGACGGATAACGATAGCTTTATAACCGGGCAGCCTACCGAATACTATATGCAGGCTATAGAACCCAGCGAACTGATATATATAAAAGCAAACGAACGAGATGAACTCTTTAAAGCCGTACCTGCCTACGAAAGCTATACCCGCATGATAGCAGAACGTGCATTGGTGGCTTACCAACGCCGTGTCAACTTTATAAATATGATGAGCGATGAAGAGCGCTATCGTTTCTTTGCCGAATCATTTCCCGGCTTTTTGCAACGTGTGCCGCAATATATGCTGGCATCTTACCTGGGTTTCACGCCACAGTTCATGAGTAAGATAAGGGCGAAGCGGTAGACGATTTCTTAAACTGGTTTCATTTTTTGAGAGTATCGCTTGTTGCACCTTTGTGCTATCAAAAACAAATAACAATGAGCAACAGAGTTAACATCGCAACGATAGCACCGGAAGCTTACAAGGCCATGATGAGCTTAGAGAAGTACCTGCTTAGTTCAGGCTTGTCGCCTATTCATAAGCACTTGGTAAAAATAAGGGCATCGCAAATAAACGGCTGTGCATTTTGTATAGATATGCATACTAAGGAAGCGCGTAAGGATGGCGAAACCGAGCAACGTATATACTTGCTGAACGCATGGCGCGAAGTGAAGGGTTTATATACACCCGAAGAGAAAGCTATACTAGCACTAACTGAAGAAGTAACGCACATAAGCAACACAGTATCAGATGCCACCTATGATGAACTTACTAAATACTTCGATGGAAACTATATAGCTGCGCTGTTGATGGCGGCCGTCACCATCAATGCATGGAATAGGATAGCTATTAGTACGGAAATGCAACCGGCTTAGAACATGTTCGTTTTAGGTAAGTATGTTTACTACCCGGCAACACAGCCGGGTATTTTTAAATAAAGGAAACGTTAAACATAGATATTGCTGATGCTGGTTAGCAGCACCATATTGAAAAATAGCTATCTTAGTTATCAACAATATTAGAGGCACACTTATGAAATACACGATACCATCTGCTGCTATACTGGCAATAAGCCTGATGTCAATGGGCTGTGTGAGCCAGAAAAAATACAAAGAACTGCAATCGCGCTACAATGGCCTGCAAAAAACTTCTCAGAACAAGAATGATGAACTGAACCAGTGCCAAGGTGACCTGACTGCTGCACGCACACGCGTAACAGGATTAGAAGAGCAATTGGCGGCTGAACGTACTAACCTAAAACAACTGCAGGACGCGTTGGATAAATGCCTTACCGCATCCAGCCAGGGAAGCGTGAACATTTCTAAGCTGGTGGATGAAATAAATGCATCGAACAAATACATACAGCACCTGGTGAACCTTAAAAACAAGAGCGATTCACTAAATATGGTGCTAACGAATAACCTGACGCGCTCTTTAAGCCGTGATGAAATGAAAGACGTGGATGTAAAAGTGCTGAAAGGTGTTGTCTACATATCATTGTCAGATAACATGCTATATAAAACCGGAGATTACCAGATATCTGACAGAGCCGGGGAAACGCTAAGCAAAATAGCAAAAATCATAAAAGACTATAAGGACTATGAGGTGCTGGTAGAAGGTAATACAGATAATGTGCCTATCAGTCGCCCTAATATACGCAACAACTGGGACTTGAGTACTTTGCGTGCTTCATCGGTCGTTATGGCATTGCAGGAGCAATACGGTGTGGACCCTAAACGCCTGACCGCCGGTGGCCGGGGTGAGTATAACCCGGTTGCGGGTAATGACAGTGAGGCCGGTAAAACGAAGAACAGGCGTACTGAAATTATTGTAACACCCAAGCTGGATCAGTTTATGGACCTGATAGAGAAAGCGCCGGATAATAACTAGCTTAAAGTCACATGAATTTATAAAGCCGCATCGTTATGCGGCTTTTTTTTATAATAATTTGAGTGCCAAACCCTAGAGAAAAATATTTATTTTTTCCACTAACTTTTTATCTTGTATCCACGTCAGAATCTTGAATTTACTTATAACCAATGAATAGCCGAAAACTATTATTGCTAGCCGCCGGAATCCTCGTTA
>JANLJF010000148.1 GCA_029255605.1 Azovibrio restrictus | reverse complement strand
GTTACCATTTCAGAATAAGGAAACCCAACGCCCGATTGTGATATGACCCATGCTATGTCATAACTTGCCATCAGGTCGAGCGCATCGTTTTCCATCCATGTGTCGTGCCGTGCTTCTAAAGCAAATGCATAACCTTTGTACTGCTTCTTCAGTACTCCGAAAAAATACCCCACAATATCATAGTCGAATTTTACAGAAGCCGGCAGTTGTATCAATACCGGTCCCAACTTTTCTTTAATAGGTGCAAACAGGTTGAAAAATCGTTCTAATGGTTCTTCCGGCTCTTTCAATCGTTTTATATGAGTTAAATACCTGCTTATTTTAGGGCAAAAAGTAAACGTATCCGGCACTTTTTCTGCCCATTTCAGCACGGTTTCGGCTTTGGGTAAACGATAAAAGCTGCTGTTGATTTCCGTTGTGTCAAACGTTTTGGAATAATGTTCCAGCCAGTCGGTCGCTTTCAGTTCGTTGGGGTAGAATGTTCCTTTCCATTCTTTATAACTCCATCCGGATGTGCCAATATGAACCTTCATATGGCATAGAATAAAAGATTGGTGCCACCGATGCGCTTTTGCACGCCGTCCCGTCTTTTCCGGTTTGTATTACAATCCGTCAAGGCTCTTGTTGTTTTTCTGTTTACCGGGCAGATTATGCATTAGTTTTATTTACTTTGCGTCAATTTCCGATAAGACCAGATGCCCGCGTTAGAAAATGCATTTAAAGAGTTGTTTGAGAGGGAGTATACCAACCTTTGCAGGCATGCCATGTCTTACATGCAGGATAGCCATCTTGCAGAAGACATTGTGCAGGAAACTTTCGTAAAATTCTGGGAACAGAAAAAAGACCTGGTAGATTCTGCCAACGCACGCTTTTACCTTATTACCGCTGTTCGTAATAATTGCATCACAGCGCTAAGGAAACAAAACAGTTCGGGCATACACTTTACCGAGAACACACCGGAACCTACACCTGAACCATTTATCACCAACCGCCAGCGAACGGAAGATGCCGATGAACATACCCGGAAGGTACAAGCAGCACTGGACCAGTTGCCACCCAAATGCAAAGAGGTTTTTTTGCTGGTAAAAATGCATGGCCTTAGCTACAAGCAAGCTGCAGAAACACTGGACCTTTCGGTAAAAACGGTAGAAAACCAGATGGGCAAAGCCATCAAAACATTGCGCGATTTTGTAAAAGCAGGCGCTGCTATTTCGTTTTTTGTATTATTTATTAAAAATATATTATTCCCATAGGGGTTTTAACCGTCCTATGCGTTTTATATAAGCAAAGCAGGAAAGATGAACGAGCAGATAGATATCATTATTGCCAAAAAGCTATCGGGCGAGGCTACCGCAGAAGAAATGCGCGAGCTGGAAGCCTGGCTGGCTGCTGATGCCCGACATAAGGCCGAGTACGAGCAGATAATGAAGCTATGGCAATCGGATGCCCTGTTTAGCACCCCAAGCTTTGATACTGCCGCTGCCTGGCAGCAAGTGGCTGGTAAAACAATTACTACCGCTACCCCTGAAAGGCAAAAGACCGTGAAATTCCCGCTATGGGGCAAATACCTCGTTGCTGCGGCAGCCATCCTGCTGGCAGGTATTTTCATTATAAAGCCATTTTCACAAACGACAATGGTAGAAATAGCAGCTACGAATGATAATATAGATGTAGTGCTGCCAGACAGCTCGCACATCACACTAAGAAAAGGCAGCAAAATAACCTACCCCGAAGTGTTTGCCGCCCATCAAAGAAATGTATCGCTGGATGGCGAAGCTTATTTTCAGGTAAAAAGAGATGAGAGCAAACCTTTTGTTATAGACGCAGGGGCTGCATCGGTAAAAGTATTGGGCACTTCGTTTGATGTGGTATGCGATGAAACCACTGCAAGCGTAAAAGTAACCAGCGGTAAGGTGCAAATGACATCGGCAAAAAATAAGCAAGCCTATGTAATACTCACTAAAGGGGAGCAAGGCGACCTGAAAGCCGACAAGCTGACCGAAGCCCCTATTACGGACAGTAATTTCCTTTTCTGGAAAGATAAGGTGCTTGAATATGACAGCCAGCCGTTCAGCAAAATCATCGAAGACTTGTCTGTTGTTTACAATGCTCCCATCAGCATAGACCTTTCTATGGTGCCGCAAGTAACCGAACAGCAGATCACCATCAGTTTCAATAATCAATCATTAGAAGAAGCATTGGATGAATTGTGCCTGGTAGCACATTGCCAATGGCAACAAAAAGGCAATCAATACGTTATAATGGCAAAGTAGCCTATGAGGAAGGGAGTGCTTGTATGCCTTATTTGCCTGTATTGTGTATTGTGCCCGCTTGCTGCCCGGGCGCAGGCTAGTTTATTATACCAAAAGTACACGCCCTCCTTCACAGAAGGTTCTGTAAAAAGATATATACACGATATAGAAAAGCGGTCGGGGATACCTATATCATATAGCACATCCTACGTGGATACCCGAAAAAAAATAAGCCTGCCGGCAACTGAAACAACTGTAATGGATGCCTTGTTGCAGGTACTGGCGGGGCAACAGGTGGCGCTTAAAGAAAGCGGTAATAAAATACTCATCATAGCATCTGACGGCAGCACAACAAGAAATGCAAAGAAAGACAGGGTAACTATTAACGGTTACGTAAAAGAGCTGTTGAATAAAGAAGTGCTGATAGGTGCCATGGTATATATACCTGAGCTGGGCATAGGCACCACTACCAATAGTTACGGATATTATAGCCTTACCATTCCCGCCGATAGGCATCGGGTACTGTGTTCGTATATAGGGTATAAACCGGACACCCTGCATATAAATGAAGCATCAGACCATCGCAGGGATATCTTGCTTTCGCCGCAGAACATGCTGAGTGAAGTAAAGGTGACTACAGATAAAGAAACATCGCCGGATCACTTGCACCTGGTATATAGCGATATAAAAAGCACGCCTGCCCTGCTGGGGGAAAATGATATCATGCGTTCTCTGCAATATATTGCCGGTGTGCAGGGTGGTGTGGATGGCAGCAGCAGCATCATGGTACGTGGTGGCGACCCGGGCCAAAACCTGAACCTGCTGGATGGGATACCGCTATACCATATAGAGCATTTTTTCGGCCTGACATCCGTTTTTAATGCAGAGGCTATCAAGTCGGTTGATTTTCATAAGGGTGCTTTCCCATCACGCTTTGGCGGGCGTTTATCATCGGTAATAGATGTGAACACAAAAGATGGTGATATGCAACGCTGGGGTGGTCAGTTTACTATGGGGCTTGTAAAAAGCAGCCTGAATGTGGAAGGCCCTATTATAAAAGACAAGGCATCTATTATGTTATCTGCCAGGCGCACATGGCTGGATGTATTGTGGCGGCCTTTCACCAACGATTTGATCTTCAATTTTTATGATATAAATGGGAAAGCCAACTATATTCTAAATAAAAATAACCGTCTCTACTTCAGTTTTTATAATGGCAGAGATGGCCTCGGCGTTTCCTCAAATGATATAGGATTTAAAACCAGGTGGGGGAATACAGCATTAAGTACGCGATGGAATACTATCATCAATCCCAAATTATTCCTCAACACTACAGTTGCATATACGCAGTTTAAATACTTGCTGGAAGACAGGTTGCAGGTATTCGAGAATAACGTGATAACGGAAGGGGATGCCTATAAAGGCACTTCATCTATCAAAGAGTTATCACTCCGCCTTCATGCCAACTGGTATGCTACCGCAACCCAGCGCATAGAGTTTGGTGCCAATATATCTGTGTCGTCATTTGTGCCTACAGATATGCAGTTGACTTCAACAGGAATAATGAGCGGCGTGCAGCCCGATAAGTTTAAGTCAAATGAATTTGTAGTCTTTGCAGAAGATGAGGTAAAGATCAATGACAAATGGGTTATCCGTCCGGGGCTTCATTTTGCCAATTGGTTCAGCAACCGTTTTAATTATTCCAGCATACAGCCCCGCTTTTATACAAGTTACAAGCTTTTTCCCCGTCACAGTATCTACGCTTCCTACTCGCAGATGGCGCAGTTCCTGCACCTTATTAGCAATACTTCATACGGCTTACCTACTGATTTCTGGCTTCCCAGCTCATCGCGTGTAGAGCCCGAAGAGGCTTCGTTGGTTACCCTGGGTTATGCCGGCAAGCCATCCAAAGCTATTTCTTATAACCTGGAAGGGTATTATAAAGACATACAGAATACAACCACCTATAACGTGGGCAAAAATCTGTTTGACAATACACTGCAGTGGGACGAGAAAATAGTGCAAGGTACAGGCTGGAGCTATGGATTAGAAGCATCTGTAAAAGCTAAGCTGGGGCCTTTTACGTTTGGTTCTGCCTATACATGGTCGCGCACGTGGCGCAAGTTTGCACAATTGAATGGTGGCAAAGCCTTTCCATACAGGTTCGACAGGCAGCATAATATTAAAGCCACCTTATTATTCCAACCATCAGAAAAATTTGATGCTGCAGCCAGCTGGACCTACATGAGTGGTGAAGCCATAACGCTACCCTACCAGATATACCCGGACTTTGATAATAACCTGCTCATATCCCCCGCGCCACGTGTATCAAGTGCAAATTACACTTACAATTTTGTAGCATGGAATAACTACAGGCTTCCTGCTATCCACAGGTTGGATATAGGGTTGAATTTTACGAAGAAGAAGAGGAAATATTACGAGCGCACATGGTCTGTAGGCGTATTCAATGCCTATGGAAGACGGAATGTATTATTTGTGCAGTTGGCGAATGAATCCGCTGATGCAAGCGATGCCAGCATCAAGCTGAAGGGCATAAGTATATTCCAGTATATACCTTATATAAGCTATAAACTAAAATTCTAACCATGCAGTATACATCGAAACTATACATACTCTTTGCTGTACTTTTTGTGGTTTGCAGCACTGCATGCCAGAAGGAGTTAAAGCTACCGACCATTGGTGGACAGAAGAAAATAGTGCTGATAGGTGAATTCGTAGCCGGCGATACTTTTTACTTGCGTGCAGGCCAAAGCATACCGGTATCGGGCAGTGAAAAAAAGGGGTTTCAGTTATTGGAAGACTTATCTGTAAAATTGAGTGAAGGCAATAATAAGTATAACCTTAGCAGCTATGTTGATGAGTACACATCCATTCTTTATACCTATCCTTTTAGCAATGCTCAGGTAGCAGTGGCAGGCAATACATATCATATAGAAGCCACACATCCCAACTTAGGCACCGCAACGGCGGAAATTTACATACCCGAACAGATTGATGCTAAAGTAACAGATACCTTATCAGGAAGATATAATAATGACAGTGTGATCAAAGTGCGGATACGCATTACCGATCCGGTAGGTAGTGCCAACTATTATGTAATAGAAGCCCTGAAGCAAAAACTTACGATAGTTGGAAACGATACAACCTACCATAGGGAATATTCACGAAATGCATTGTATACCGCAGATAAGAATAGTGAAAACATATTGGATAATGGTGCATCAACGCAAAACAAACGGATACTTTTAAAAGATTCCAGATTTAACGGCTCTGTGTACGAGACGGATGTATATGTGCTGCGTACTATTCTCACATATGGCTCAGAAACACTGAAGGGCCGTAGCCTCATCCGAATTAAATCGGTATCAGAACCATATTTCCGCTTTCTGAAAGCTTATGAGGTATATGAACCCGCCATCGGGTTTAATACCTTTGAACAGCCTGTAAAAATAGAAGGAAACGTAAATGGCGGGCTGGGTATGATAGGCGGTGTATCGCAGGTGGATCATGTGCTTTCTTACGATCCATAAATTTTTTTCCAAACGTATAGGGGTTAGCAGTACTTTCTACGTTATACTATCGAACTCCAACCGATAGGAAATGAAAGAAAGGATCATTGCAGCATTTTTTTTGCTGCTTTCATTGCCGTTGCATGCCCAGAATATAACCATCAGCGGGTATGTAACCGAGAAGAAAAGCGGTGAGCGCCTTATTGGTGCCACGGTTTACATACCCGAAAAAGGCATAGGCACTACTACAAATGCATATGGCTTCTACTCACTTACATTCGTTGCCGATAACTTTAACCTGCATGCATCCTATGTAGGCTATATACCTTTCCATTCGGCTCTTACAGCAAAAGAAAACATGTCTGTAAACATAGAAATGGAGACTGTGAAGGACATGAAAGAGGTAGTAGTAACAGGTAAAAAAGACGCTATACACGAGCGTACTCAAATGAGTGCTATCGACCTGCCTATCCAAACCATCAAATCGTTACCGGCATTTCTTGGAGAAGTGGACGTGATGAAAGCCATTCAATTACTACCGGGCGTGCAGGCAGGCAATGAAGGGTCTTCCGGTATATATGTGCGTGGCGGCGGCCCCGACCAAAACCTGATATTGCTGGATGGTGTACCGGTTTATAATGCCAGCCACCTGTTCGGCTTTTTTAGTGTGTTTAATGCCGATGCCATACGTAGTGTAGAGTTAGTAAAAGGTGGCTTCCCTGCCAGGTATGGCGGGCGTTTATCTTCTGTAGTAGACATCAACATGAAAGAAGGTAATAAGAACAAACTACATGGAGAAGGCGGCATAGGCCTTATTGCATCTCGCCTTACCCTTGAAGGGCCCATACAGAAAGGGAAATCATCATTCATGATATCGGGAAGGCGTACGTATTATGATATTCTTGCCAAGCCGTTCATTAAAGGAAATGTGAAGGGTGGATATTATTTCTACGACCTGAATGGTAAGGTGAATTTTAAGCTGGGCAATAAAGACCACCTGTACATAAGTGGTTACTTCGGTAATGATAAATTTTATGCTAAGCAAAAACAAAACCTTGCAGAAGGCATTAACTCATCCTTTAACACTAATCTGAAATGGGGTAATGTCACAGCCGTTGGCCGCTGGAATCACCAGTTCAACAGTAAGCTATTTGGAAACCTGACTGCATATTACAGCCGGTACAACTTTCTTATCTCATCTCAAACAAAAAGCACCTTTGGCGTTGGCAATGAAGAATACCTGTTGAAGTACACTTCAGGCATTGATGACAAAGCTGTGAAATATGATTTTGATTATATCCCCCATCCTAATCATTACATAAAAACAGGTGTGGGTTATGTGTATCACACTTACAAGCCGGGCGCACAGCAAACTAAGATAGAAGGCCTCGGCATGAAGCAGGATACAACCATTGCTACGAAGAATATTAATGCCGGAGAAATTGATGCTTATATAGAAGACGATATTAAAATATCGAATGCACTGAAGGCAAACATTGGGGTACACTGGACAGGCTTCAACGTACAAAACAAGTTTTACCATGCTATACAGCCCAGGCTCGCATTGCGCTACCTGATAAGTGATAAACTGAGCGCGAAGGCATCATTTGTACAGATGAATCAATTTATACACTTACTCACTAATTCATCTATTGGCTTGCCAACGGACCTGTGGGTACCGGCTACGGCAAGTATACCGGTTCAGAAATCTTACCAGGGTGCTGCTGGTCTCGCATACACGCATGGTACAGGTATGGAGATAAGTGTAGAAGGTTATTATAAAACAATGGACAATGTACTGGAGTATAAAGAAGGTGCAAGCTTTTTCAATACCAGCAGCAATTGGGAAGACAAAGTAGAAATAGGCAAAGGCAAAAGCTATGGTGCAGAACTGTTTGTGCAAAAGAAGAAAGGGCGTTTTACAGGTATGATGGGTTATACCCTTTCATGGTCGAAGCGCCAGTTTGATAATCTGAATAACGGTAAAGAATTTCCGTACAGGTATGACAGAAGGCACGACTTTAAAATAGCCGGTATATATGAACTGGCTAAGAACATAGAAGTGAGTGCGGAATGGATATATGGTACCGGTAACGCTATCACTTTACCCATAGGGTATTATAACGGGCCGGATGGTAATACTGTGCAGGTGTTTGGAGAAAGGAACGGCTATCGCATGCCATCCTATCACCGTGCGGATGTAAGTATCAAGTTTTCTAAACAGCGTAAAAACTGGGAGCGTGCCTGGGTTATCAGTGCTTATAATGTATATAACAGGTATAATCCATTCTATATCTACAGCACAACAAACAATCAAGGCAATGCTGTATTTAAACAGATGAGCCTGTTCCCTATTATACCGTCTATCAGTTATCAGTTCAAGTTTTAATCTGTCAATCTACTACAATGAAAAAGTCAGCATATATAACACTTGCAAGCGCGCTTGCTATATTCTCTTCCTGCGAGAAAGAGATCAATGTAAAAGTGCCGGAATACAAACCCGCATTGGTGATAAACAGTAGCACAGAAGCAGAAGATACAATCAGGGTAATGGTAGGTAAATCAATAAGTATTCTGAAGTATAACAGGAACCATGATCTGAACATAACGGACGCGAAGGTTATATTATACAAAGACCAGGTAGCTATCGATACACTGAAATATGATGCATGGGCCGGCATCTATAACTCTAAAACAGTTGCTAAAACAGGCAGCCTGTATTCTATCAAAGTATCGTCAAACGGTTTTGATGATGCCAGTGCTATCACCACAGTGCCGTCTATAGTACCTATCGTATCAATAATTCGTCAATCGAAAGCAAGGGTTGATATGGATGGCGTACCGCAAGACGAACTGAAAATAAGCTTTGATGACCCTGCAACCACGGGTGATTACTACATTGTATCCATTGTCAAGGAATCTAAAGATAACGGACTGACTGAATTTACCAGTTGCATTAACACTATAGATGCCAGTGTAGAAAGCATATATAACGAGAGCATAGATCAAAACACATGCTTATCGGGGAATGCCATATTCTTTAGGGATGAGCTTTTTAATGGAGCAAGAAAAGAATTACGCCTTTTTGTGAATAGTCAATTTCTTGAACCATTTATAATGAACGGAGATACCGTAAGAACACAAGTGATTTTAAAGCATGTAACGGAGGATTATTTCAAGTTTCAGAAAACCTACATGTTCGCATCTGAAAATGTCGACAATCCTTTCTCAGAACCAACAAATGTGTATACAAACGTAAAGAATGGATATGGGCTGTTTAGCACATTAAGCTATCATGTTGAAGAGATAAAATAACTTATAAATAGAGCAGTAAAATAGCCGCAGATATCTGCGGCTATTTACTTATTTTCAATCATTTTTGCATTATGTTAGATCGGTATCAGGTAGCTATCGAATAAGCAGGGTAGAAACGGTTGGCAGCAACATGTACTAACGATCTATAAGAAATAACACGGCTTAATGCCTGGTAGGAATTAAAAAGTAAACCCGCTATCAGAGCTGGCTTTAGTCATCTTTTTTGCGGACCGGACGGCAAATATCCTGGTTATACCATCCTGACCATTCCAGTAAGCGGCAATCCAGATGCCCCGTTAAGCTATTCAGGGCGGTCTTTCCATTTGTAGTTTCTTTCCGGTGAATGTACCGGGTGTAATACGCTCAGATCTATACCTCACAATTTCTTTGGTAAATTTACACCAGACGTGTAAAGAGAAGTAAGGTCAAATGTTAAAATCGGAGTAAAGAATAAAGTTGAGCAGTTGATTAGTTCATATTCATCCCATTTATAAAAGTATCTACAAAGTCAACAATCCGCTTCAATATTCTGTCACCCAGCCGTTTACGTTCTAATAACCCCGGTTTTTCTCCTTCAATAAGCTCTAATACTTCATCTCGCATAGGCTGCCTTTCGGCAAACAAATAATTTTCAATGAGCTTCTCTGTTTTCTCCGCTGATAAGCTCTCTTCGCTAACTATACGTAAAAACTCCTTTTGTTGTTCTTCATCCCAAAATTTGGCAAACTCTTCTGTAATATCTTCTACATCTACTATTTTAATGAAATTCTCAGCTATGAACTTTTCTATCAATTCCCGTTTACTCCGTAGAGTCACTTCCGAGTTTAGCAGATTGAATATTTCCGTTTCAATACTCTTTCTTTCTTTCGGCTTCCCACTTGCTTTTAGTTTTATTAGTAGCTGAATGATGTAAGTGACATTAATTGTGTCACGTCTTATAAGTTCCAACTCAAAGTCTATATCTTCCAGTATGGATGTTTTATTAACATCGCTTTTAAGGCTGATCTTATCTTTTAAATCCTGGTATTTGCTGCTGTAATCAAGGAAGGCTTGCTCTTCGATATTCAAATCACTCCAATTAAATTCAGTGTAATGACTCATTTTCTTGTGCAAGCGTATCATAGCACGAAAGGCCAAAATAAATTTCATTTGATCCTCTTCAGTATATAATTCATCTACTGAATCTACTGTTGGTACTATAGCTGATAATGTATTGACCACTTCATTAAACTGGCTCACGTATTTCTCATAAGGCTCAACAATTACTTCATCAATTGCTTCTTTATTGCTAAAGAGTGTGATAGCTTCGTCAGTTTTTTCCTTAAGGTTTCTAAAACAAACAATATTGCCCTGGGTTTTGTTCTTGTCATGTGTGCGGTTTGTGCGGCTGAAAGCTTGGATCAAACCGTGATATTGCAAGTTCTTGTCAACATAAAGTGTATTGACGTATTTGCTATCAAACCCTGTCAGGAACATATTGGCGACTAACAAAATATCAAGATCGTTATTCTTCGCCTTCTTAGATACGTCATTATAGTAGTTATTGAAGCTCTGACTATCCTTGGTGCTATGTGCCGTACCATATTGTTCATTAAAATCGTTTATGTAGGCATCTAATAGCTCTCTTCGATGGGGGGTAAGCCCGTACAGGGCCGGAGGGTCTTCAACCACACTTAACTCGGTCTTTATCTCAAAATCCATCGGGTCTTCATTTTGCGCAAAGCTGAATATGGTAGCTATCCTAAGATTGTGAAAGCCGGCCTTCTTCTTTGCTTTGAAGATCTCATAGTATTTGATCACTGAGTCAATATCCTGAACGCACATCATGGCACAATACTGTCCACTTTGAGTCTTTTGAGCATGGTATTGCAGAATATAATCAACAATGGCATCCTTGCGTTCCGGAGCTTCAAACACCTCTGCTTCATTAATCTGCTCAACTTTCAGATCTATGATGTGTTCCTTTCTTTTAAAGGTCTGGATATATTCTACCGAGAAGCGCAAAACATTTTCATCCCGAATGGCATCAGTAATTACATACTTGTGGAGGCATTTTCCAAATAAGCTGCTAGTGGTCTTCTCGCCATTAGCATTTTCTGCTAAGATGGGTGTTCCGGTAAAACCAAATAACTGAATATTGGTAAAATAGCCGACAATATTCTTATGCGTGTCGCCGAACTGACTACGATGGCATTCGTCAAAGATAAATACCATTCGCTGGTCGCGAATAGCATGCATTCGCTGGAGATTTCTTCCTGCAATTGCATTGTTTAGCTTCTGGATCGTTGTGACAATAATGTCAACCGTAGGGTCATTAAACTTCTGGATCAATTCGGCCGTATTATCGGCACTGCTTACACATCCTTTGCTGAATTTGTCATATTCTTGATTGGTTTGATAGTCCAGGTCTTTTCTATCCACTACAAAAACAACCTTTTTGATGGCGGGTATCTTAGATAATATCTGGCTTGCCTTAAAACTGGTCAGGGTTTTACCACTTCCCGTAGTATGCCATATATAGCCGTTCTTGTTTACATCGTAACCATTTAATACTTCATTCTCCTTCACCTTTTTAATAATGCTTTCTACTGCATAATACTGATATGGCCTTAATACCATCAATTTCTTTTCTGTTTCGTTTAGAACCGTGTATTTGCATATCATTTTGCTGACATGGCAAGGCTCAAGGAAAGCATCGGTAAAGCCATTAAGAATATTGTTCAGCGGCTTGTTGCTTTCATCAGTCCAGTGAAATGTTTGAAGATACTCTTGTTTTTCTCTGCCGAAGTTGGTGAAGTACTTAGTATTTACGCCATTGCTTATCACAAATATTTGCACGAAATGAAACAGACCATGCCCTGAGCCGAAACTATGTTTTTGATAACGGTCTATCTGGTTAAATGCTTCTTTTAACTCCAGCCCCCTGCGTTTTAGTTCGATCTGTACTAAGGGCAATCCGTTTATCAATAGCGTAACGTCATAGCGATTCTTATACTTGCCTTCCTGCGATGTTTGGTTGGTTACCTGGTATTGGTTTTGACACCAATGCTCAGTATTGAGAAATTCAAAATAGAGATTATCGCCATTGTCCCGCACTATATGCTGTTTCTGACGAAGTGTCTTCGCCTTTTCAAATACTGACCCTTTATTAAGAATATTCAACACTTTGTCAAACTCACCGGTTGAAAGCTTGATATTGTTGTGCTTTTCAAGTTGTGTCTTCAAATTGGCCAGTAAACCAGCCTCGCCCGGTATAGATACATACTGATAGCCCAATTTTTGCAATTGGACTATCAGTTTCTCTTCCAGTATTTGCTCAGATTGTTTTGACATAATATGCTACAAAATAAGCAATTATAAAATTCAATGCTTGTGTAAAGGATAGATTTGGTTAGTTATTTCAACCCTTTGAACATCTGGTCTATTGCTTTTTTCTTTTGCTCCAGGTTAGGATGGACATACAAGTTTAAAGTGGTGCTGATATTTGAATGACCTAGCAGGACGCTCACTGTTTTATAATCACATTTGCTTTCAATGCACCGGGTGGCGAAACTATGCCTAAGGCCGTGAAATTTCAATTCCGGCATTCCCAGAGTTCTAAGGAAGCTTTTATAATAAGTCCTATATGTCCTTGGCTCTGTAGGTTTTGCATCGTTTGTTAGTACAAAAAAGGAGGGGTTGACTATCTTTTTTATTGGTTTAAGCATCTTAAGCAGGTCTCTGTTCATAGGCACTTCCCGGATCGAATTTTTTGTCTTGGGAGTATCGAGAATGATTTCTGTTTTACGCACATCGCCATCAATAGTATAAATGCGCTGTATGGTTCTGCGAATGTGGATAATACCATTTTCAGTGTCAATGTCATCCCAGGTGAGTGCGCATACCTCGCCTATGCGCATCCCGGAACAAAGACAAATGTACATGCCTAAATTCCGAAAGGTGAAATGCTCCTGGATGTATTGCATCATTCGCTTCTGATTTGCTCTGCTCAATACTTCAATGTTCTGCTTTATTCTTTCTGTTGGAAACTGGATATCCAGTTGATGATATTGCACCCATTTATTCTTAGCACCGAATTTCAATATCATTTTCAGTACAATGAGGATATCCTTTATAGTCTTCTGGCTTAGCCCTTGTTCTAATTTTCGGAACACAAAAGCTTGAACTTCTGTCTCGTCTACCTCATATTTATTTCCAAACGTTGGTAATAGATGATTTTCGAGCAGGAGCATATAAGCGGAGAAGCTTGATCTTTTTACATACTGTTTCTTGTCTGTTTTCCAGAGTGCTGTGATTTCTGAGATTGTTTTCTGTTGGTTCATGTAATGATTTTAGTGTGAAACCCAAAAGAAAGGAATATGGGTTTTAAAATCCAGAATTGTAGTCATTAAGGTTCCCAATTTGAGATTTCCGGGCTTTGAGGGGGGATGGGATATTGTAAAACTGAAGGACTGTTCAGTTTCGTTAGACTATGGTATGAATGCTGCTGCAACCCTTTATGATGGTGAAAATAAATACATCAGAATTACTGACATTGACGAACAGTCTTCTAAGTACATCTCGAATTCGCCAGTATCTCCCGAGGGGGACCTTACAGACCATTACTTGGTACAAGAAAATGATATTCTATTTGCACGGACTGGTGCAAGTACAGGGAAAAGCTACTTATACAATGTCGAGGACGGCAAGCTTTATTTCGCAGGTTTCTTAATTAGAGCTCGAATAAAAGAAGTATACAATGCACGATTCATATTTGCGCAAACTCAAATCGAAACCTACAAAAGATGGGTGAAGCTAATGTCAATGCGATCAGGGCAACCTGGTATAAATTCCCAAGAATACGGTAGCTATCAAATTGCGATTGCTTCTAGGAAGGAACAAGATAGAATTTCTTACTTTCTAGAACTCGTTGACCTACGCATTGCCACCCAAAACAAAATAATATCCCATTTAGAATCCCTTATCCAATCTCTCAGAGAAAAGCTCTTTACGCAAAAAATTAGATTTAAAGATAAAAATGCAAGCAGCTTTTGTAGTTGGAAAACGAAAACTTTGAAGGAAGTAGCCACTATTACGACAGGTTCTTCAAATCGGCAGGATGCAATTCTTGATGGTGAATATTTATTTTTTGACAGATCCGAAGAGGTTCGTACAAGTAGTAAATATCTCTTTGATAAGGAGGCGATAATTGTTCCTGGTGAGGGAAAAGAATTTAGACCTAAGTATCATGTTGGAAAATT
>JANLJF010000147.1 GCA_029255605.1 Azovibrio restrictus | reverse complement strand
TAAAAATGGACATCCATATACTGGATAAAAAAGAGCAGCATGAGAACCCTTCGTCCTGTGTTATATATACCGGTGTATAGATATCAGCTTCAAAAATGCTGACGGATGTCAGGTTATTTGTTGACATACGTTACAGCATATAGATTGAAAATAAAGTCATTTTGTGTTGATCATTATTTACACACATGGCAAATAAAGGAATGAAAAGCTTTAATGTAGACTGTGCATTATGCCCATCAAGAACTAAATCTGTATTATGCCATCTTAACGCAGCAGAACTGACCCGCATTGACGACAATAAGACGTGTATTATATATAAAAAGGGCCAAACAATACTTCACGAAAACGGGCATCCGTTAGGCATATATTCTATTTACGATGGCAAGGTTAAAATTGTACGTAGTGGTAATGAAGGCAAAGACCAGATTGTGAGGCTGGTAAAAACCGGCGATATTTTTGGCTACCGCGCCTTGTTTAGCAATACAAGATATAATGCAAGCGCCATAGCCCTGGAGGATTCCAGGATATGCTTTATTCCCCGGGATGCTTTTTTAAATATACTGCACTCTAATAGCAATTTGTCATTAGACCTCATAAAGCTGCTGGCGTTGGAATTGGGCAGGGCCGAACAAACAATCACGCACATCGCTCAGAAAACAGTTAAGGAACGCACTGCTGAAGCCCTTTTATCGCTTAAGGAAACTTACGGAACAGAGAAAGACGGGGCAACCATCAATATATCCTTGTCTCGGGAAGACATCGCAAGTTTAGTAGGTACTGCTACTGAAACTGTTATAAGATTGCTGTCGGTCTTCAGGCGCGAGAAAACATTAGACCTTATTGGCAAAAAGATAAAAATACTGGACCTCAAGAAACTTGTACTGGAAGCAAATTGTGAATCATTTACGAATAAAAAACACATTTTCTTCTGATAAAAGTCATATACAGCCGTCGTCATCAGCTATACTTTTGGTACAGGCATATACGCATTTTCGCAGAAGACAAAAGCTGTATCTATGAAATATCTGTTACTTATCGGGGTTTGCACATTGTTTACGTTAAGTGCTTGTAGGAAGGAACTTGTTATCCCACCTGTTACAACGCTAAGAATAGATTTACAGCACAAAGTAGGTAGCGCGCACCTGGCATTTGATTCTTTGATGTATGAGAATAAAGCAGGAGAGAGCTATAGCGTAACCAAGCTAAATTACTTTCTCAGCGGTATTGGCTTTTATAACAATAGTCAGCTTGTATTTACCGTTGATACCATTGCCTATATAGATGCAAGAACCGGAGGCTATTCGTTTAGGATAGCTGACATACCTGCATTTACTTACGATTCTGTTAGCTACTTTATTGGTGTGCCGCCACCTTACAATGAACATGGAAAGCTAACTTCAACATATGAGAATGTAGCCATGGAATGGCCCGATATGATGGGTGGCGGGTATCATTTTTTAAAGCTGGAAGGGCATTGGAAAGATACGGGTTCAATAAGCGGCTATGCCATACACCTGGGCACAAACGCATGTTTAGTAAAAGGTGGGTATAAAGCTTCAGGCCATACACGGCAGGGTGTGGAAAATGTAATTGGCTTAAGTATGGATATAAACGAATGGTTGGAGACGCCATATACATACAGTTTCAAGTCGGATGGTGTGTACACAATGGGCGATGCCATATTAATGCAAAGGATTTCGGAAAATGGACGTGATGTAATTAAAGTACTACAATAAACCTGTTTTATATGAGGAAGACAGCATGGGTTATTTGCGCACTCATTGCCTTAATTGTTGCTTGCAGGAAAGAGACCGGTAACCCGCCGGCGAATAATTCCACTGATATACCGGGGTTGACACCATTTATCATACGTCCTCCGGCACATTTCCCTAAGCTGCCGATTCCTGAAGATAATCAGCCGTATGTAGAAAAGATACAGCTTGGCAGGATGTTGTATTATGATCCGATTCTGTCAAATGATGGCAGATCATGTGCTACCTGTCATGTCCAGTCAAAAGGGTTTACTATTGACGGTATGATAAATGACATGCCTGTGCTGCCACATGTGAACCTGGCCTGGAATACAAATTTCATGTGGGATGGTTCTCAACGCGGAACATTGGAGGATTTGATGTTGTTTGAAGTGAAAGATTTTTTTGGGACCGACATCGCAAAAGTAAATGCAAGCGCCAAATACCGGGAACTATTTAAAAAGTACTTTGCAGTTGACAACATCACTTACAAAGAGGTGTCATACGCATTGGCGCAGTTTGTGAGAACATTAATATCCCGCGATACCAAATATGATGCATACCTGCAAGGTTACACGTCTTTAAGCTACGATGAACTGCAGGGTAGAAATATCTTTTTTTCAGAGAAGGGAGATTGTTATCACTGCCATGTAAACCCCGTGCTGACAGATAACCTGTTACACAATATCGGCCTGGATAGCCTGTACACAAAAGAAATGGATAAGGGTTTGTTTAATGTCACACATGATAATAAGGACCTTGGCAAATTCAGAACACCTAATTTAAGAAACGTAGGTTTGCGCAAGAGGTATATGCATGATGGCCGTTTCCAGACACTGGAAGAAGTAATAGAGTTTTATAATAGCGGTGTTAGAAAAGTTACCAATCTCGACCCTATCATGACTAAAGCCGGTAAAGAAAACGGGCTGCAACTTTCTGAACTGGAAAAGCATCAGTTAGTTGCTTTCCTGCAAACATTTACGGATGCTACTTTTACAAGTGATACCTCGCTTTCTAATCCGCAGTAAAGCCGAAGCAAGTAAAAAAAAATTTGATGCCTTGGTTTTATAAAGCTGCTGTTTGTATGGCTAGCTCATCTAAATCTGCTTCCATAGATGGATGCTGTATCAGGTTTTTATAGTACTCAATACCGCTCAGAAGATTAGCTTTACATTTCGTGTAATACTTTTTTTGCGTTTCGCTCATCGTTTCTATTTCCGATGTTATTTTTTGCTTAAAGTAGGTCACATACATTTTCAGTTCATTGATAAAACAATGTGGCCGATGCAATGAGTTCAGAAGGTTACAGCGTCCGTAGATATGATCTACCATTTCTTTAAGTGAAAAGATACCCGAAAAATAAGCCAGGTTGGGGCCGGGGCATATAGCCACCGCTGACAGCTTGTGTGGTAAAGGCATCTTATTCTTCAATCTTACCGGCGCCGTCAGCCCTTCGCACAAGCAGTCTTTTTCAGCTATTTTTTCCAGCTCCGCATGAATATTATCCGGCGACAGATTGCTGTTTTTTATCTGGTTTGCTTTAAGGTATTGGTACTTGCGCGATGCTGTGCATATAGGTATGTCGGTAAATTCTGTATTACTGGCTAAATAATTTTTATAACATGGGCTGCCCGGTCTGTTCTTCTCTATCCGGTCTATTCGCTGGCTTTCAGAACTGCTTTTTCTGAAATTATTAAAAGGCACCCCAAGAGGCGAAGCATTGCTTAAATAATAATCTTCCTGGCGGGCATTAGCCAATTGCTGCAAAGTTGCGTCATCTACATTGGTCACTTCCGGCACCAGTAAAAAAGGGCTTCCCCAACCCACGCTGTCTAATTGATAATATTCAAGCATGAAAGCCTGTTCATCGGCCGTGCCTATACCACCTTGCACTGTTATTCTTTGCGAGGGAGTAGTTATAAACCTGTTTTTCCCTTTGGCAGATAAGGCTGCATTACAACTATCTGCAAGCTCTTCACAAAGTAAAGGCCGGTTTCTTTTAAACTCTTCCAGAATGGGTCCTAACAAGAGGCCATCGGTAGGAAATGCATGGCCTCCGCAATTCAGGCCTGACTCAATTCTGAATTCGGATACCCACAATCCTTTCTTTGCCAGAATTTTTCCTTGTACTAATGCGGAGCGGTAGTCGCTCACTTTTAAAGTGATTTTTTTCCGGATATTTCCTGATGTATCTGGAAAGAAATCATCGAAATTTTCCACGTAACTATATAGCTTGGGATTATATCCTGCGGAAAAAACAACAGATGAGGAAAGCTTACTATGGGCATAGCCTCGCAATGCCGATAGTGCATCAGAGTATTCGTCCGGCAATTTCTCTCCTTTAGATGAATACCGGGCATTATCTACTTTTGCCATTATATTCACATCTATAGATCCGGCCCTTACTGCTTGCCTTAGTTCTTTCTCTAAATGTTCTTTCTCCTCACATGCTTGCATGCTCGTCATTTCGGTAAACATTTCTTTTGCCGGGGAGCCATCTGGCAACAATTCGAAATATCTGCAAAGGTCCGAGCCTTCCGAAAAAGGCAAAGATTTGAGCATTACCACTTGTTCTTCAATAAGATCATGCAGCATATCCAGGTATGCAGTGATGCGTTTGGCACGATAGTCCATCTCTGTAGTGGAAATGGGAGTGTATAACAAGCCGTTTTTTAAAGAATGATAGGCACGCATATGCTCTATCAGTTCATCTTCGATGATGGAAACCACGGAAGAAATGCCATACTTCGCAACTTTTAAGGGACTATCTATGCTAAAACCAAGGCCAAGAACAGGGATGTGGAAATTATGTGAGGCAGTATTGTCAATATTCATTTACAGATGTATAAAAGCAAATGCAAAGGTGCCCCCCATTAGCACCTTAAAATATGACATAGGTCATATACCCTTGATGAACCGGCAGAAACTTTACGCCTCCTTGTTTGTATAAGAATAATAATTGCACGACTTTAATGAAAGCCGCGCAATTATTTATGGTTGGCTAAATGCTGGATTTGTGGTAAAATCTTTATCAGTCAGCGACTTTAAAAAAGCTACCAGGTCAGCCTTTTCCTGTACTGTTAAATTCAAACCCGACTTGAACTCGGGCATATGTTCATCCAGGTTGGGGCTAGTCTGTTTCACTTGGCTACTATAAAACGTTACTACTTCTTCCAGTGTCGCAAAACGGCTGTCGTGCATATATGGGGCAGTTACTGCAATATTACGCAGTGTCGGAACCTTGAACTTGCCATTATCTGCAGCAATACCTGTAAACTTCATTAACCCTGCATCTTTAGGGTTTTCATCCAGCCCGTTATTACGAAATTCAAGATCAGTAAGCAGTGTATTCATCAGGTGGCAATTCTTGCAGAGTCCTTTCCCTGTAAAGATGCTAAGGCCACGTTTCTCTTGTTCATTTAGCGCAGAGCTGTCTCCCATGTAGTAATATTTGTCGAACCTGCTGTTGAATGACACCAATGTACGTTCAAACTGGGCAATAGCCTTTACCACCAGGTTACTATCTACTGTGCGCGTTCCAAATGCTTTAAAGAAAAGTTCCGGGTACTCGTTGTTGGCCTGTAATCTTTGTACCACATCCGGCCAATTGTTCGCCATTTCTATAGGATTGGTAACGGGGTCATGAGCCTGCCCCTCAAGTGAACTTCTTCGCCCATCCCAAAAGAAATGTTTGTCCCATCCAAGGTTGATAATGGCCATTGCATTCCGGTCTCCAAAGCTGCCATTCGTTCCTTGGCTGAAAGGTCGTGGGTCATCAAAGCCATTTTCCTGTTTATGACAGCTTGCGCAACTCATAGTCATATCATTGCTCAGCATCCTTTCATAAAACAGCTTTCTCCCAAGGAATATTCCCTCAGTCGTCAACGGATTATCCGATGGCATAGGCATTTCACCTATGTATTGTTTTACGAAGGCAGGGATTGTTACAGATGCCGCTGTCGGGTTGTAAATAACTTCATTCTTCGGAGGGTCTTCTTTGCTGCACGATCCTGCTACAGCAATGAGAACGCTCATTGCTGCAAGTACAATTAACTTCCGCATATCTATTCTTTTACAATTTTGCGGATGCCTGTTTGTCCATCCTTGTCAGTAACTGTAATTGTATATACGCCGGCAGCCAGGCCGTTTAAGCTAATACTTACATTCGTCTTTGAACCGTTATAGCTTTCCTCTTTCATTACGGTACCAGTCAATGATGTAATTACCACTTTTGAAACGCCAGTCTTAGTTGCAATCGATACTACATTTGTTACCGGGTTGGGCGAAACAGCGAATTGCATGTCAGCATTCACCTGTTGTATTCCTACTGCACTTATCGCGCTATTTACAGCGCTCTCAATGCCCGACTGGTCGTTTGTTGCCGCATTTTTCTTATTGTAGTATATCTTATGATCAGTGCCGCCCATCACTACTGTATGCGGCATACCTGAGCCCCCGAAGTTGTTTTCATTGATAGCAATACCAGAGTTGCCGAACACTGTCATATTGGATGTATTGCCAATGCTGTTACTGTTTATCCAGCTTGTTAGTGCAGCACAATTATCGTCGCCCAGGTCATCGGCTAAATAAAAAACCACTTTACCCGGATGAGAAGCAGCAAAGGTCTGTACTGCATTATAGGCTGCTTTAGCTCCGCTGATACAAGAGCCGCAGGGCATCACCCATGTAAACACAATTATTTTTCCGCTATTCAATTCATCGAATAATGTATGGCTGGCACCGCTACAGTCGGTAGCTGTCCAGTTAGTTGCGTTTGTTTGAGCAAAAGAAGTGGCAGAAATAGCAGCCGTTAATATGGTAAGAAATATCTTTTTCATTGTTTATTAGATTTGATATGTGAATATGTAATGATTCCTGTGAGGCATACGACTTGCCATGCTCGTAAGCATGGCGCTTACAAGAAAAAACAAATCAAATCCTGAAAACTGAATGAAGTATATATAGCGGCGGTCCGCCCGTTCGTAGCGGTGGTGGCCGCAGCACTATTGCAACCGGATCACAATATTGTAGCACCGCACATATATACCTGCCTTCTAAAACAGGAGCAATATCAAAGTCAGTAAATAACGCCTTTGCAATAGTGAATTTATCTACATGGACACGGTCGTCAAAATTTTTAAATTTCAGTACCTTATCCTTACAGCAGCCATCATCCATATCCTCATCGCCGCAGCAGTCGTCTTCGTTGCTATCATGTAGAAATACATCTTGCAAATCGCCACCGCAGTAATGAAACGACAATGCCACGCTGGAGATTCCAAGCGTGTAGAGGAAGAAAATCAGTATGGTGATTCCTCTTTTTAGCATCGTTATAAAATTATAAAATTATAAAATATATTATCACAGGTAACTAAATTTTCATTTTATGAATAAAAAAAAGGTCAACAACACCATATTCACAATTTCGCAGGCAGCGTAGCTTAAGTGGCAGGACGAAATGTGATAAATCGCAAACTTAGATAGCAGGGGTGTGGTAACTTTGCCTGATGTTATCAATAGAACCGCACATGGCGGAATGTTTTGTAGATGACGACCATGATTGGGTCCGCTTTTCCGGTGATATTGCCCATATAGGTGTTTGCGATTTCAAGCTTTCAGGGTTGACAGCCATTCAGGAAATCATCTTTACAGACCCCGAAGGATTCAAAAAACGTGGGCAGGTAATTGCAAATATTATTTCAGAGGACTATTCCATCCCATTGCGGATGCCCGTAGATGGCATTGTAACAGCTTGTAACCCAAGCTTGCTGCTTTCTCCCGATGCATTGCTGGCAGGCGCTCATCTTACATGGATGGTGAAAGTGCAGGTAATGCAAGGTGTGAATGCAGCTCCCTTAACACATTGGAAGGATTATCGTAAAAACAGCCTGGTTAAGAATGGAAAATAAGAATGTACTAACAATGGCTGATTATATGCAGAGTGATGAAGCATTTGACCAGTTATTTCCGCAATCTATGCGATCTTTGGCAAGGCGGCACTGGACACCTTTGCATGTAGCTAAGCAGGCAGCAGAATTTTATGAGGCAGGGCAGGGGTGTAAAATACTGGATATTGGTAGCGGGGTTGGCAAATTTTGCCTTGCAGCAGCAGCATATGCTCCCGATGCATATTTTTTTGGCGTGGAGCAGCGTCCGTTGTTGGTGGATTATGCCCAGCAGGCAAGAGGAAAGCTGGGTGCGCCTAATGCTTCATTCATTGAGGCAAATTTTACACAAATAGATATGAAACGTTACGATCATTTTTATTTTTACAACTCGTTTCATGAAAATATTGATGATTCTGATAGAATAGATGAACGTATCAGTTACTCATTTTCACTTTACGATTTCTATATTCGTCAGTTGCACAAAGGTTTCAAGTCTATGCCGTCGGGCACTAAGATTGTGACCTTTCACACTTTATGGAACGAGATACCAAGGGAGTACCGCTTAGAGAAGACCTCAGAAAACGGCGCTCTGAATTTCTGGATCAAACGATAGTTGTATAAGATATAACCCATGTTGCGTCATACTGGCCCCCAACGAAACTACAAGCATAATCTCCGGTTGGCAATATTACTCGGCCTCAATGCAGGATTTATAAATGGTAGTGGCTTGATGGCTTTCAGTATATTAACTACTAACGTGACAGGGCATGCTGCACAGCTTGCGGTAGATGTAGCAACAGGCCAGATGGCGAAAGCCCGGATGGTTGTCTTATGGCTTTTATCGTTTTTGGCCGGGGCATTTTTTTGCGGAGTTATTTCCAGGGTTGGTAGAGGGAAGCCATTTGCTTATACAGCCCCCATATTGCTCATCATGGCTATCATCTTTCTATTAGCTATCTCACCTTCGCATAATGCTATTTCTCAAAAACAATATTGGGCAGCCAGCCTGTTGTTTGCCATGGGTATGCAAAATGCCCTTGTAACCATAATATCCGGCGCAGTGGTCAGAACCACACACCTTACCGGTATGTTCACAGACCTTGGTACAGACTTATCAAACATAATATTCCAGGGTGGTAAAAAGAATGAAACATTAAGACGCCGTATTATCCTCAGGTTAAATATCATTGTCTTTTTTATTGTTGGCGGAATCGTAGGTAGTGTCCTTTTTCTTGAATATGGCTTTTCTGCATTTTATGTTTCAATAGGCCTGTTGCTGATAGCGCTGTTTTATGATTATTTCAGAATGAAGGTCCTTATATCGATGCGTAGAAAAGCCTCCAGGAATTGAGCTTAAAAGAAAAGGCCCTGTAAAGGGCCTCTCTGTTGAATGATCGGTTTAAAAAGACTAATGCGAAATCGTCAACTTGCCGGTTTTGATTTGTGTGTTTTCTACGTCAACTATTTTATAGAAATACAAGCCGTTTACCAGGTTACATACAGAAAGACTATGAGCAGAGCCATTCATTTTTTCCTGCGCTACCGTTCTGCCGCTCATATCCATGATGATGATATTGCCTATTATGCTTTTGTCTGATGAGATATGCACCATGTTGTTAGCTGGATTAGGATATACATCTACTTTCGTATCATTTTGTATCGCGCCTACTGAAGTGGTGGCATAACTGAAGCCAAATTCAAACCACATAGGCAGGTGGTTGCCGGTTGCTAAATTGAATTTACCGGCTATAGCTTTACCCGCTGAGCCTTCTGATGAATAAGTGCTTGTGAAACCTGCATCGCCCGATACCTCTACAACCAGTGTTTTTGTGTTATCGTACTGAAATGGCTTAGAAAGTGTAAACTCTATCCATCCCGGTGTAGAAACAGTATATGTAGCCTGGTTGAAAACCTCTGTGACGGTATAGAAGGCCGGGTCTACTTTCATATTATCCCAAGCAGTATCTGTAGTTTGCGCCAGTTTTATAATCACCTTTTTCATGTTGAATGTCTGGGTTACTTTGGGATCGGCACGGAAATACACTTTCGTGATGCTGCCCGATGCTACCGTTCCGCTGCCGGACATTGGTTTTATATGCTTGGGTGGATATAGTAATTGCGAACGCTCAAACAAAGTATCTGTATTGGCAAAAGGTACCTTAAAAGTGGCTGTTGAGTTTTTATAGAATGCATACGTAGGTGTATTGGTGTTATGTTGTGCATTCATTGTAAAGGCACATAGCAAGGGCGAAATAGAAAGTACAATTTGGGTAATCTTTTTCAGGAGTAATGTCTTTTTCATATTTATATTTTTTAGACAAAGACAATTCCTTTTTTTAAATAGTTAGAGCTTTAAAGCCTTTGATTGACGAATGGTTAATGTTGGGTGACGAGTGTCGTAAATAGTAAGAAAATACAGGCTTGTTATCAAGCAATAAAGCTTTTTAGGGCGAATTCTAAATAGGCATATACAGGTCTGCCGGGTTCCGTTTGCAATTCCAGGTTACCTTTTATAGTCGATATCTTTTCTTGCAATTGTTCTGTGTTAAGTGTATTTATGGCGGACTCCGTATTTTCGGCACTTTCACCTTCTATGCTAAAGCTCAACAGGTCGTTTATACAACTTAGCTGCACAAGCAATGGGCTGTCATGTTTCGTTTTTTGGCTGATGTGCTGCACCAGTTCCTGCACTATACGGTATATAGTTAGCTCTATTTCTTTATCTATAGTCGGCACATGGCCATACTCCTGGAAGTCGATCTGTTTCTTTTGTGTTTTGCTGAGCCTGTCACAAAAAGAGGCGAGGGCAGTAGCCAATCCTTCTTGTAATAACAGGTCGGGCAAAAGGTTGTGAGCCGTTTTTCTTACGGTCTGAGTTATCTCATTCAACTGATAAAAGATAGTGCTCAGCTTTTCCCTCTTCATAGTTCCAGGTGCTTCTGTTTTATGTTGCATGCTTTCTACCTTTAGCCGTATAGCCCATAGCTGGCTGGCAACGCTATCGTGCAGGTCGCGCGCTATACGTTCGCGTTCCTGTTCTTCGCCCCGCATGCGGGCTTTCAGGTGGTTTATTTCTTTCGATTGCTGCAGTTGTGCTATCTGTGCTTGTTGCAGCGTTTGCTTATTTCTATAGTTCCTAACCACTGCAAAGCTTACGGAAAAGAGCAGCAGCGTTCCCATGACGCTAATACCCATCCAGAAATTGGTTCGTTGCAACAGGCTATCTTGTTTACTGATGGTAAGTTTTTGAGCCATTAGCTGCCTGTCTTTTTCTGCAGTACGTGCCTTGCTCACAGCCTCCAGAAAACGGTCTTTAGCTTTTGTATATCTTTCTGCTTTGGCTGCCTGGTGTCGTTTAAGAAGATCACAAGCTTCTTTATAACGGCCGGTGGCAGCACATATATGTGCTGCTATTTGTTCTATACGATTTAGCAGGTCTTTTTGTTTTCGTTCATAGGCCTTTTCCAGCATCGGCATCATGATGTGGTAGGCTTTATCATACTTTTTCATGGCATAATACACAGCGGCCCTTTCAGATTCGGTATTCATTTCTGCTAATTGCTGCACCGACTTTTCAGCAGTGGCATAGCTTTCATCCAGGTAGCGTAGTGCTTTCTGGTATTCCCCCTTATCTTCAGCTACTCTGGCCAGGCCTAGCAGGCTATGGCGTTCCGATCCTTTAACAGCGGGATATGCACGCGCTATCTGTACGGAAAGCTTAAAGTATTTTTCTGCTGTATCCAGTTGGTTGCTCTGTTCAGAAGAAGAGCCTAATAGATTGTACAATTGGCCCAGCGATTGGTAGTTCTTTCTTCTTTTAGCTATTTCAATGCCCATGTGTGCTAGTTCCGTGGCATATTTACGTTCGCCCAGTTGCTCCCAACTCCAGCACAATGCAGCATATACGTTTGATGAATCCGGTTTGCCAATCGGGATAGCTCTTCCTTTCAGTAACTGCAGTGCCGTATCGTAGCATTTTAAAGATTCGTCATTCTGCCCCAGGTGAGAATAAGCTGCACCCAGCAGCCGGTATGTACTGTTTGCCTTTTCAATGTTCTCTGGCATTAATGTGTAGGGTATGAGTTGCTTTAAAGTTTCAACTGTTTTTTCATTCTTTCCCTGTGCATGATATGTCCATGCTATATAATAATAACATTGATTGATGCCTCTTTTATAGCCTATTCTATGCGATTGTTTGAGCAGGGCCTCCAGCATCTTCATGGCTGCTTCAGGCTGCTCATCCATGTTGTCTCTTGCTGCGTCTATGGCTTTTCTAAGGGTAGCTGTATCGGTGCCGGTTTGCTGCCATTTATTAGTTATGGTCGTAGGGTTATCCTGTGCAATAGCAGTGCTGTTGCATACAAGCAATATCAGGATAAACATCAGCGCGCGTGGCATAACACTAAAAAATACGTTTTTCTCGTAGATTACAAATGTTCGATACGTGTTTTACGTAGATAATTCAGCATATCACGTAGAAAAACGAATATCAAATAGCGCAGTTTTAAATGCTTCGCAGCCTATACTGGTACCAGCGACCGTATGAAAAGCAGTAGAGATAAATAATAATGAAATGGGAGTAAAGCCTGTAACATAAAAACGCCCCTTAATAGGGGCGTCTTAATTATGGAGTGATATAAATTTTATCTGTCTTTATTACATTGCTTTTATGGCCTGCTTTGTCTTTTACATATATTTCATAGTCCAGCGTATCACCGTCCGGGTGGTCGGGGCGTAGCAGCAGGAAGAGGGATGCATAGACCCTTAGGGTACAAGCAGCATTGATGCCCTCGCCGGGTGTGATAGCATCAGATGGTATCGTTGGCAGGAAATATGGATTTTCCTGGTTAGAACGGCTGTCTTTTAAATAAATATCATGCACACCGGTTTGCGGGTCATTGCCAATATCGCCGTCCCCATCCTGGATGGTGAAAATGATATTAACTGTATCTTTGGCAGAACCGGATTGCACAGTATTGGGTACCAGTCTTTGATACGTTATGATAGGTGATGTACCAATATTGGCTTTCTTTTTACAGGCACCTAGGATAAGGGTGGCAGTAGCCATTAAAACAAGATATGATCTCATATTTCTCAAAGTTATACAAAAGTGTTATACAAAAAAGAGGGATTTGATGCTGATTTTTTAAAAGACATCAGCGCGGCAAACTTTGCAGAAAAGGCGTTGTCCCTGTTTCAGTATCAATATAACAACAACCATATATACAGGCAGTATGTAGATGCCATACATGTAACCCCGCAAGCGGTAACATCATTACACGCCATACCATTTCTGCCTATTTCATTTTTTAAAACCCACCGGGTAACTTCGGGTGAACATGCACAGTACCCACTGGTATTTCAAAGTAGTGGTACTACTGGCGAGGTAACCAGCAAACATTACGTGGCTGATGAGTATATCTATCATCAGTCTTTGCAGAAGGGATTTGAACAGTTTTATGGGCCTATTGGCAATTATGCCATCCTGGCTTTATTACCTTCCTATCTCGAACGTAGTAATGCTTCATTGGTGCACATGGCTAAAACGCTGATGCATGACAGTGGCCATGCATCCAATGGCTTTTACCTGGATGAGTATGACAAGCTGGCCAAAGTGCTGCAAACATTGGAAGCCGCTAAGCAACCAACGTTGTTATTAGGTGTCACATTCGCCTTGCTCGATTTTGCAGAGCAGCACCCGATGAAGCTGACGCACACCATAGTAATGGAAACGGGTGGTATGAAGGGCAGGCGACAGGAGTGGACCCGCACACAGGTACATGACTATCTGAAGGGACAATGGCAATTGCAACAAATACATTCGGAATATGGCATGACGGAATTGCTATCTCAGGCATATGCATTGCACGATGGTGTTTTTCAATGTGCCGATACCATGAAAGTATTGATAAGGGATGTGAACGACCCGTTTGATGTAAAAGAAAGTGGTAATGGTTGTCTCAATATTATAGACCTTGCCAATATACACTCATGCAGCTTTATCGCTACGGAGGATATCGGTACGCTCTATAAAGATGGTAGTTTCGAGGTGTTGGGACGTATGGATCATACGGCATTGAGAGGGTGTAATCTGATGGTTGTATAACAGATAAATTTATTTCAGCAGAGATTTGTTTGTTATTAAATCTCACTTATCTTTGCAGCCCGAAGTTCTTAAAACACATGCCCAGGTGGCGAAATTGGTAGACGCACTGTGTTCAGGTCGCAGCGCCCGCAAGGGTGTGATGGTTCGAATCCATTCCTGGGCACCTTTAGAACTTTGATAGCCTTCCGTTCAAAACGGAAGGCTATTTTTTTGTGCCTATGCCATCATGGCAAACAAAAAAGGAGCCGCTAAGGCTCCTCTCACTAAAACTATACACTATGAAAAACAATCTCAAATATTACAGTTGCGTAGCTGTGTACACTACATCTACGGTATACGTACCTGCAGGATAGCTAAAGCCGGGAGTAGCCTGGTATTTTACACCGAAAGTTTGGTTGCCACCGCGGCTACCGTTGTTGATCAGGTTTTGTGCGGTACTGCTCAGGTTGTTGTAAGCAGTAGCAGAGAATGGAGTGGCTATGGTACCACCTGTACCGTTAGCAGAAACCATCAGGTCCAGTACATCAGCCACCGGCATAACGGGAGCAGGGGCAGTAGTACCGGTATAAGTAAAGTTGGCAGCGTTTGTTTTAACGGTTACAGCGAAGTTTTTATTAGAACGTACTTTCAGGCCTTGCTCGGCAGAAGTAACACCGTTCGCATAATCATTCACCGTATTGAAAGCCAGGTTAACGGCAGCACCTGTAGCGCTGTTGTTACCTGTAAAGG
>JANLJF010000146.1 GCA_029255605.1 Azovibrio restrictus | reverse complement strand
GTTCCGAAACCGGTTAAACATAAAAAACGCTTATTGATAATCAACCAATTGAATCATTTTGTTTCTTTTTGTTTCCGATTTTTTGAGATGGACTTCAGAAACAAATTCCGCCAAACGCTACTATAGCAAATATACTACAAAAACGTAAATTGTGGATGCCGTTTGAAGCCGTATATTTGAGATATGCGATTTTTGAAGGCCATTTCGCCATACTATATACCCATCATTATAATTGCCATATGTATCTATACCCTCTACCCCATCAGCAGGTTTGATGTGATAGAATGGGATGAAGCCCGAAATGGCGTGAATGCATATGAAATGTTTCATAACCATGATTATTTCAACCTGTACTACGGCGGGAAACCGGATAGCTGGAATGCCAAACCGCCCCTGCTGACATGGTGCATCCTGATATGCTATCAGCTATTCGGCTTTAACGAGTTTGCTTTAAGATTACCATCCGTACTGTTTACCATTGGCTTTTTTATTTACTACTATAAGTTGATGCGCCTGCTGGCCGGTGAAATGATAGCCTTTGCCTGCTGTGTAGTACTACTTTCCTGCAAGGCGGTGTTGGGCATACATGTAGGTATCACCGGAGATTTTGATGCATTGCTTTTGCTTTTTCTTACGGCATCGGCCTATCATTTTTACCGGTTCGCATTATATAATAAAAACAGAGGCCTGTTACTAACCGGGCTATTTACAGGGCTGGCGTTTTACGCCAAAGGACCTGCTGCTTTTTTATACCTGCCGGGGTTTGCCCTGTACCTGACCTATACCAGCAAGTGGGCTACTGTTTTAAAAAACAAATATGGCTGGATAGCTATATGCATAGCTTTAGCCATTGCCGGCACATGGATAGGCCTGCAAACCATATATGGCCACAGCACCATGCCGGGCGATACCATGTATGGCAGTGAAAACTCGCTGGAGGTTTTGTTCTTTCACGATATAGTGCGGCGGTTTGGAAGTATGGACTTTGACCATGGGAAATATATACGTGATTATGCATTTGTCATCACCAACCTGGATATATAACTGAATGTATGGAACTACTTTTTCTATGCAGCGGTAGCTACGGGCCTATGGCTGTTATATAAACACAGACAGCATATTAAACCTTACCTGGGCAGCCAAAAGGCAGTAGTCTTCTGCATTTGTATGGCAGCGCCTATTCTATTATTCCTGACCGTATCTATGAACCAGCATGGCTGGTACCTGGCACCTGCATGGGGTTTTGTTGTTTTCATTATGGTAAAAGGCATCGTGCGTATTGGCCGGTGGTGGCGGCCATTCCTTTACATTGCAGGCATTTGCGCAGCAGCACTTTCGGTAAGGCATGTTTTATATCTGTACACGTTGCCGTCGGGCATCCATCAACAAATGAAACAGCATGCACAAGTATTGAGAGGGTATGAAAAAATCATTTACCTGGGTGTACCTTACCAACATGTGTTCCTATATACCATGTGGCAACAGAAGCCGATGGTACGCATTGATGAGCTGGAAAGCGCCTATCAGTATCCCGGGCAATTGCTGCTATTAGATAAAAAGGCATTGGAAAATGAAACATCAGGACGCATAGTACCTATCTTTAGTATAGAAGAGGACTACTACATAGCTAAGATCAAATAACATGATACTTATAGAAAAACCCTTTACAGGAGAATACAAGCCCTATGCGGCTACCTACATTAACCAATTGCCCGACGATGGCGCTGTGCTGCAACACCTGGCAGCCAATATGGAAACCATAAGCGACCTGATAAGGGCACAATCGCCCGAGAGACTGCTGTACAGGTATGACGAAGGCAAATGGACACTGAAAGAAATAATGATACACATTATAGATACCGAACGTGTATTTGCCTACAGGGCCATGTGTATAGCACGGAATGATAAAACCTCGTTCCCGGGCTTTGAGCAGGATGATTACGTAGCCGCATCGAATGCCAATGACAGGGAAATAGAAAGCATACTGAAAGAATATGAAGCTACCCGCCATGCAACGCTGGCCATGCTGCATAGCTTTTCGCAGGCAGATGTGCTAAAGTTAGGCACCGCCAACGGCAGCCCCGTAAGTGTGCGCGCGCTGATATACCAGATAGCCGGGCATGAACTACACCACCTGAACATTATACGCGAACGCTACCTAAACGCATAACCCAATAATTGAATGTGACAAATATCACCGTTTGTTCTAAATTTTGACCTTAATTTTAATATACCGAAACATAAGAAGATGAAGACTATGCTAAATAAAATAACACTTGTTGCCATTGCTGCTGTGATGCTTGGCACATCGGCCTGCAGAGAGAAAAATAATGAACCTGTGCCTATCAGCAACGGATCGCTGACAATGAAGTTTGAACACACCTGGGGCAGCAGCCAGGCATGGGAACCTAACAAGACATTTGTTCATGCCAGAACCAATGATACACTTACGTTCACCATGCTGAAATATTATATATCGAACATACGCCTGCAGAAGAGCGATGAAACCTGGTGGAGCCAGCCCAACAGCTATTACCTGGTAGACGCATCGACCAATGCCAGCCCTACCATTACCATCACAGATGTGCCGGGTACCGAATACATAGCCATGCAGTATACTATAGGTGTAGATAGCGCCCGCAATGTATCGGGAGCACAAACAGGTGCCTTATCTGTAATAAACGGCATGTTCTGGGACTGGAACACAGGGTATATCATGGCAAAAGCAGAAGGAACTTCTCCCAACGCCAATACTGTTTCTAAAACTTTTGCTATCCACCTGGGCGGTTTTGCGGGGCCTAATAAAGTAGTGACAACGAAAAACATTGATTTCAGGGCGGAAGCAAACCGATATGTGGCCATAGGTGACGTGTATAACCCAACTATGACAGTAAAAGTTGACGTAGCCAGCCTTTGGAAAACAGCTCCGGGAGTGGGCACTATCAGCACCGTGCATATGGAAGGGCCGCAAGCTGCTACCTTTGGCAAAGACTTCTTCGGCAGCTTTACCTTCAGTAATATCACCCTCAAGTAATCATTAAAAAAACATACAATGCCCGGTATTTCTAAACATATTGTACTACTCATATGTTTGATACCGGGCATTTTGGCTTGTAACAAAAAGAGTGGGACTACAGAAAATACTGTTATTCCCCCTGTAGCCGAATATCCCCTGCGTCCCGCTCATTTTCCGCCGGCTGTGTACCAGCATACTTCCAACCCGTATAGCACAAAGGGCTATGAACTGGGTAAGCGTCTTTTTTTTGATCCTATTTTATCTGCAAATAATACCATCTCATGCGGCAGCTGCCATAAGCCTGCTTCTGCTTTTGCTGATGGTGGCGTGGCATTGAGCAAAGGCGTAGATGGCAAAACAGGAAAAAGACATAGCCCTGCCATCTTCAATATGGCATGGAACAAAAGCTTTATGTGGGATGGCGGCGTGAACCATATAGAAATAATGCCGTTTGCCCCTATTATTAATCCTGTAGAGATGGCCCAGGATATGCGGGAACTGATACATGAACTGAACACCCACCCGGCTTACCCCGAAATGTTCAGTAGTGTATTTGGGAAAGATAGCATTGACGACCAGCAATTATTTTACGCACTGGCCCAGTACATGAGCAACCTGGTATCGGCAGATGCGAAATATGACAAAATGAAGCGCGGAGAAACAACATTCAGTGCAGAAGAAATGGAAGGCTACAGGTTGTTTCAAACCCACTGTAACGCATGCCATACGGAGCCTTTATTTACCGATAATAGCTATAGAAATAACGGATTGGATAAGACTTTCAGCGATTCGGGCAGATACCGGATAAGCCAAAGGGCGGAAGATATGGGCACCTTCAAAGTACCTACGCTCCGCAATGTTGCATTGACCCCACCGTATATGCACGATGGGCGTATAAAAACACTTACAGATGTGGTGGAGCATTATGCAACGGGAGTTCAGCCATCTGCTACATTATCGCCACTGCTGATAAAAAATGGCAACCCGGGATTGCAACTAAACGATACCGAAAAGCAACGCATCATACAATTTCTGTACACACTCACAGATAGCAGCTTTGTAGCGCAGCATACCCATTAATCCTGCCTGAACATAGGCTCATTGACCATTACAGTATCTGTAAAGGTTTTAAGAAAAGCCACGAGATACATTTTCTCTTCTTCTGTAAGGCCCAGGCCATACTCGTGGTTAGATTTCACCATATTGGGATCTATATTAGGAATACCGCGGTGGGCCTGGTGATCATAAAACTCAACCACTTCTTCCAATGTTTTAAAACGGCCATCGTGCATATAGTTGGTACGCAGGGCAACATTGCGAAGATTAGGTGTGCGGAATTTTCCTAAATCGGCAGGATTGCCGGAAACATTGAAATAGCCTTTGTCGATCTCTTTTGTATAGATGCTATCGAGCCCATTGTTGTGCAGCATATCATCTGTAGTAAGGAAGTGCACATGGCAGTGGAAGCAATCGCCCTTTTCGTTGAAGAAAAGCTCCCTACCCTTCATTTCCTCAAAAGTAAACTGCGCCTGGCCTATTAATGCTTTCTCATACTTTGTGTTTTTAGACACCAGTATGCGCATGAACTGGGCTAATGCTTTGGATAAGTCTTGTACGCTTATTTCATTAACACCGTAATATTTCCTGAACTTATCGCGGTAATCGGCTATTGCATTTATCTTATTAATATCGGTACTGAACCGTTTGGTCAATTCTACCTCCATCACATGCTCGAGCGTGCCCGACACCCTGCCACTCCACATGAAGTTTTTATGCCAGGCCAGGTTCATTAGCGGCATTTTAGCCTGTCCATTATCAAAATCGGAAAGCCCTTCGGCAGCAAAGCCCATGCTCTGTACGTGGCAGGTATTACACGACTCTCCATTGTTAGACAGCCGGTTGTCATAAAACAACTGCTTTCCCAATGCTATTCTTTCTACATACAGCTTATTATCTTCAGGTATTACAATGTCATCAAATCCGTAAGGACTTACCCATTCATACGGTGTCATTTCCACCATGCCATTGCCACCATTGTTGCCGCCATTACCGTCATCCGGCGATTTTTTGCAGGACACGGCAAATGCTATCATTGCAATGATGGTTGCAAGCACATATATTTTTACTGAGGGCTTCATACTGGTACAATAAGTAAAACGGTATGCTTAAAGTTATTCAATTTATTGAACATGAATGTTGACGGTCGTCATTTTAAAAGTTGATAACAGCAATACCCGATTCCCAAACAGTCATATTTAAGTTAAAAAAGCATTCGAAGGGTTCAATTGTATTTTTCGTAACACTAAAATTGAGTACTTTTATCGCTTCATAAATTTTATATATAACGTTGTCGGCAATAATATATTACCTGGCCCTGCCTTTTATTTATCTCATTTCTATACTACCCTTCAGGGTACTATATTTCATTTCTACAGGACTGTATGGGTTATTGTATTATGTACTAGGCTACAGGAAAGGTGTAGTAATGGAAAACCTGCGCAAGTCTTTCCCGGAGAAAAGTGAAGAGGAAATAAAAGGGATAGCCAAGCGTTATTATAAATACCTGTGCGACCTTTTCCTGGAAACTTTTAAGACCCTGACGGTGAGCAAAGAAACCATGCTGAAGCATTGCTATTTCAATCCGCAGGCAAAAGCCGTATTTGACAAACTGGCGGCGGAAAACAAAAGCATTGTGCTGGTGATGGGCCACCTGGGCAACTGGGAATGGGCAGGCAACACCTTCAGCCTGGTAAACAAGCACCAGTTGTATGTGATATACCACCCCATCAGCAACAAATACTTTGACTGGCTGATGTATAAAATGCGTACACGTTTTGGCACCAAGCTGATAGCCATGAAAGACACCTTTCGGGAAATGCTGGAGAACAGGGAGGAACTGAATGCTACGGCATTTATAACCGACCAGACACCGGCACCGCAAAACGCTTACTGGACTACCTTCCTGAACCAGGATACACCGGTATTCAAGGGCACCGAAATGATATCGCGCAAAGTGAACTATACTGTAGTGTATGCTACCGTGAAAAGAGTGAAAAGGGGTTATTACGAGATGTTTGCCGAAGTGCTGTGCGACAATCCTAAAGGCACGAGCGATGGCGAAATATCTGAAATGCACACACGTAAACTTGAAAAAGATATAAGGGAACAACCCGAAGTATGGCTGTGGAGCCACAGAAGGTGGAAACACAAAAGAACAAACGAACAACAATAATATGCAGATGCGGACCGGAAGAGAACTGATATTAGCAACAAAAGCCTTTGCAAAGGAAGACAGAAATAAAAGCTGGTGGCTATTGCTATCTACTTTATTCCTGCTGCTTGGTTCGTTAGCAGCCACCTTTTTCATTCCCTATATATGGCTGAAGATACCTTTCAGCATACTATCGGGGCTGATAATGGTGCGCATGTTCATCATCTATCACGATTTTCAGCACCATGCTATATTACACCGTTCGGTACTGGCCGATGTTATCATGAATATATACGGTAGCTATGTAATGGTACCCAGCAGCATATGGAAACGCTCGCACGATTATCATCATGCACATAATTCTAAACTATTCAGTGCCAGTATAGGTTCTTACCCTATATGCACTACCGGCAAATACCTGTCTATGTCTGCCGGGGAAAGAAGGCTGTACCTTTTCATCCGCCATCCGTTAACGGTATTGTTCGGATATTTTACCATGTTCATGTATGGCATGTGCATCAGCTCTTTTATGAGTGCGCCGAGAAAACATTTTGATTCGCTGATAGCATTGGCTGTACACATCGGTATATCAGTATATGCATTTATAACCTTTGGCTGGGATGCATGGCTGTTTACCGTATTCCTGCCTGTATTTATAGCCTGTGCTATGGGTGCTTATCTTTTCTATGCGCAGCATAATTTTCCTGCTACTTCTTTTACCGACAAAGAGGACTGGAAATATGAAGGCGCAGCGCTGGAATCATCGAGCTATATGACGATGTCGCCCATGATGCACTGGTTTTTGGGCAATATCGGCTACCATCATATTCACCATTTGAACTCCCGCATACCTTTTTACCGCCTGCCGGAAACCATGGCTGCGATACCCGAGCTACAAGCAGCGAGGACTACCTCATTGCATCCCAAAGAGATAGCAGCCTGCTTCCGCCTGAAAGTGTGGGACCCAGAGCTGAAACGCATGATAGGCTTTCGCGAATTGAAAACATACAGGGCGGCCAAAGCACAAATAGTACCTAATATTAGCTAATTTAGCACGCTACTATGCTGGACATTCACGATATAACAGAATACCTGCCTTCGGATATTACGATAAACGAAGTGGCCAATGCGGAAATAAGACGCATCATTACCCATATTCAACAAAACCTGGCCACGCTGGAAACAGGTGAAGAGGATTATGAAATATACCTGAAAGGCAACCCCGTGACGCTGATAGACAAACACGAAATAGACATTGTGTGGGAAACAGACACCGAAGCCTTTGACGAACGGATAAAAGAACTGATAATAGAAGCCAGCAACGCCGAATAATATTAGAGCCATCGCCCAACGGTGGCTTTTCTTTTTAACAAATGTATGCCCGCATATTGCGGTAACTTTAGCTTATGAGTCGTGCGCATGCTGATCTTCCACTGCATTATGGCCAGGTGCCCGCCTGGCTGTATACCCGCATGAGCCAGCTGGGCATAGCCATTACAGAAGCCGTGATAATGGAATATGGCAAGGCAGCCTTTCTGCAGCGCATGAGCGACCCGTTCTGGTTTCAGTCATTAGGAGCAGTGCTGGGTATGGACTGGCATTCATCGGGCATTACCACATCTGTAATGGGTGCGCTGAAGCAATCGGTAAACAAACGATCGAAGGAACTGGGCATATACATATGTGGTGGTAAGGGTAAACATAGCCGTGAAACACCCAACGAGCTGCTGAAGATAGCAGATGCTACCGGGCTGGATGGACAGATGCTGGTGCGTAGCAGCAAACTATCGGCCAAGGTAGATAACACCGCTATACAGGATGGCTACCAGATATACCTGCACTCGTTTGTAGTAAGCGATAAAGGAGAATGGGCCGTGATACAGCAAGGTATGAATGACGGCAATGGCATGGCAAGGCGCTATCACTGGCATTCGCCGGGTATCAAGTCTTTTGTAGAAACACCGCATACCTCTATATACGGGCACAACCAGGGACTGATATTGAACGTGACCGATAAGCAGGCAGATGCGACACGCAATGGTGTGGTGCAGCTAACAAAAGAAAACCCGGCACAACTGCTGGAACAGATACGGGAACTGCAAATGCCGCGACATCATGACGTGAAAGCAAAGGATATAGACCTGAAACGGCTGGGCAGTGTGCTGGCGGTAGCGCATGAAAAGGAACTGCTGGATATGGAATCGTTACTGCTGCTGGAAGGTGTGGGGCCGAGAACGCTGCAATCGCTGGTGCTGGTGAGCGAAGTGATACATGGCACCCCTACCCGATTTGAAGACCCCGCACGGTTTTCATTTGCACATGGTGGTAAAGATGGCCACCCGTTCCCGGTACCAACCAAGGTATACGATGAAGCCATAGCCGTGCTGGATAAAGCCATACGCCTGGCGAAGATGGGCGATAACGATAAGAACGAAGCGATAAAGAAACTACACAAGGCGGCAGAGCGCGTGGAGAAAGACTTTATACCCAATGAGAACTTTGAGCAACTGATAGAAAAGGAAAGAAAAGAATCGTGGAAGTATGGCGGGCGAACGGTGTTTGGTAAGGCTAAGCCGCCCAAATCCAAACCCGATGACAACCAGTTGAAACTGTTTTAGAATTTCACACCTACAGTAAAGTAATAGCTACGTCCATCGCCCGGAATGATGCCGGGGCCGGGATAACCGGTAGCCCTGCGCGTGTAATACGCCACATTAGCTACATTATTCATAGATGCTTCTACCAGCAACCACCTATAAGACCAACTGGCAGAAATGTCCATCAGTTTGTAGGCAGGCACCGGGCCATTAACAGCACTTAAACCACTTGATGGCGAGTTGGTTGCTTCAGTGTACTGATTGCTGAGATAGCTAAACTGATATGCTAATTTGAAACTTTGATAGGAAGCCTGAATACCTGTTTTCCAATTTACATTCGGCACATATTCTACCTGATTACCCGTTACTCCAGGAATTTTACTGTCGATATATTCTGACTTGATAAAAGCGAGGTTTGAATATACTGTAGCACTCCATTTATCAGGATTCACATGCCATAGCTTTAACACATCCAGTTCCAGGAAAGACTCTATACCCATAACACGAGCCGTACCAAGATTACCACGCATCCGTATGGCCCTACCCATAGAGTCTTTAGTACCTACCTCACCTATGCGGTTATCGTAGTACAATTGAAAGCCACTAATATCGAAACGGAACAAGTTTTTTACATTACCGCGTACACCCAGGTCGGCGCTCCAGCCGGTTTCGTCTTTCAGGCTTGGGTCTATTTTGAAAGATGGGTTCACCACCTGCATATCATTGTACGTAACAGAACGATAGTTTTGCGATATATTTCCGTAAAACTCAAGATTGGCAAAAGGCTTGTAACTACTACCGATGCCGCCAATAATAAATGTACGTGGCAGTTCCCTGTCTTCTTTGATAGTAATATCACTTATTACACTATCACGCAGGTCGCGCTCACGGTTGTGAAATTCGCCATGTGCAGCCGTACGAATGTATTCTACACGTATGCCCGGTGTGATGTTCCATTTATCGGTAATGCGCACTATCTGCTCGGCGAAAGCGGCATAGTTGAGGTTCGGGAATTCATAGTCTGATTTCAACTCAGATGTTTCGCTATCAAAATTAAAATTGGCACCACTACCATTGTTTACATCGCCCTGTATGCTCATACCATGGCCCTTGTAGGCGCGAATGCCCACCAGCAGGTTTTGTGTCATGCCGGCTATTTCATACCTGTGCAGGAAGCGGGATTCAAAAGTTACATTTTTAAACTCGCCTTTCAGCAAGTCTCTTGCTCCGCCATTATCGGGTTGCGAAGGACGATTGGGGCGAAAGCCAATGGCATCGCGGGTGGCAATCAGTCCGTTTACCCTTGTTTGCAAACGGGTGCGCGACGATATCTGGTAGTCCCACTCTACATCCAGCAAGTTCCAGTTAACAGCAAACCAGTTGCGCGAACGGTTACTCTGACGCGGGTCTTTAGCAAACATCACGCTGTCTAAACCACCCGGTTGTTTTGCCAGATAGTTGAGATGCGTGTATTCTATACCCAGCATATGCTTATCATTTACCCGATAATGCACATCCAGATAGCCGTTGAAAGATTCAAAATTACTGTTAGGGCGCCAGCCATCACCACGCTTATAGTGCAGGTAGCCATAATAGCTCAGCTTACCTTTTGTGCCGGATATGGCGTTATAAGAACCCAGGAAACCGAAAGAACCAACCGTTTGCTTGCTTTCTACAGATATAGCCTTGCTGTTACCGGGTTGCTTCATATCGAAGTTGAGCAGGCCGCCAAACTGGGTACCGTATTGCAGGCTGGCTGCCCCTTTTATTATTTCTATACGGTGCAGGGCATCTGCTGGCGGTGTATAGTAGCTTTCCGGATAGCCGAGGGCATCGGCACTGATATCATACCCGTTTTGCCTCACGTTGAAGTTGGAAGTGCGGTTGGGGTCAAGCCCGCGGCCACCGATGCTGAGTTGCAAGCCGCTGCCATCATTCTCGAAGATGTTGAGGCCGGCCACTTTTGCATATACCTGGCGGGTATTATTGGTGGCTTTATTTACAGTCAGCTGTTCTACATCTATCACCTCGCTTTTCTTACCGGCAGTCAGCTTCATGCCATCTACCTGGCGCAGGCTACCGAAGTTGCCGCTTTTCGTATCGCGTATTTCCACCTCCTGCATGCGTGTGGTGCTATCCTTCTGCGCAGTAGCAGTGGTAGCAAACAGCATAACCATAAACACTAAAAAACACCTACAACCCATATATATTACCGCCCATAGGCAGTATCCAGTTTTTATGTTTAAAACAATCTCTTTCTTTGGCGAGGTTTACAGTGGTATCAACATACAACCGGCTGCGCCTGCCGTTGAGCCCTACGTATATGGTAGCATACACTTCGGGGTCGTTCATGCCAGCAGCTTTATAATGATCGTGCAGCAATGCAGCGTATTGCACTATAAAATCGCTTTGCGTGGCCATCATCTTTTCCTGGTTCTTGGTAAGGAAATCGTTGTTGTTAACACCTACTTTCTCACCCGTTACCGCATCTTTTACTACAAACTGTGCATAGCCCATTTTTTCCATAAGCATCACCCGCCATGAAAAGCGATAGGCCTCTTCGGTCCAGAATAGCTCTCCGGGCATCAGCAGGTAGCGCCAAGGAAACAGCAACTGTATGATAAAGAACAAACCAAACATGCCCACTACTACCCTACGCCACGGCGGCGCAAAGGTAAACATATTATTATTCGTAACCACGGGTAAGGCAGCAGAAAATATCTTTATGCGTGTTAAGAATCTATCAACATCGGCTGAATCAAAGAATATCAATGCCGAAACGATCATGATATATGGGAACATACCGATGGGGAACAGGATGGATGTAAGTACGTGGAAAACGATAACCGTAACATAGGCGTAGGGCCTTGTTTTACGATTGAGCAGAAAAAAAGGGATGGTCAAGTCGTACAATGCGCCAAACCAGCTAAAGAAATAGGCTACCCATAATTGGCTGAACAAGGGGCCAAACAAAGGCAAATCATTCTTTGCCGGCAGCCATAGCCTTAGCGGCATTGCTTCTACCAGCCAATCTGAATTGAGCTTTGCCAACCCTGCATATACATACACGATGCCCATCATCAGGCGAATGCTGCCTAAAGTCCATTGGGGGATGAAACGTGCTGCGATACGGGGCTTGCGCATGGCATCTACAGAAAGATTAGCATGCGCGGGTAACCTCATCATCAGGAAAAGTACGAGGGTAACAAAATAGTAATGGTTCAAGTAGTTGGTCTTATCCATCAGCTCGATGTAAGTGAAGCTGAGAAATAACAGTACTGACGCTATTCTATAATACCAACCAAGCGCAAAAAACAAAGCGCTCACACCACATACTGCAAACAACAGGTAGGTATAGTTGCCCAATGGTTTTATCCATTCGAAACCATAATAGTGAAAGAAGTATTGCGGGCGGATATACAGTTCCTCTATCCAGCCACGCAGCCAGAAACGAATGGTGCTGCCCAACAGCATCAAACCAAAAACCATTCTAAAAAAAGATAAGGAAGCCGAGTAAACCGGCTTCCCTAAATATGCTTTTGATATGATGCGCAGTTTGGGCATTAATCACCGTCGTTATCTACATACGTAATAGAAATGCCGAAAGCGGAAACCATATCCACTTTCAGTAGCGGAACTACCTGCTGTATCTGCTCGTAAGTATTCAGTACAGCCGTACGGTTGTTCTGCACGGCATCTTTAAGTGGTGTATTGATAGCTGCCAGTGCAGTTGATGCTTCGTTCAGTTCCTTTGTTACCAGGTCGGCCATCAATTCACCATTATCACCTTTGGTGCCAATGGTAGAAAGGTAGCTCTTCATAGATGCCGAACCCTGGGCGCCGCTAAAGCTGCGGCCTTCATAAAAGGCTATAATGCTTTGCATGGCTGTAGTGGCCAGTGTATTTGCCAATTGCGGTGTGTAGTAAGCTTCTGTTATGTCAGGCTTTGCCGTACCGGTCATAGCGCCAACCGGCAGGCCTATTTTACCCGAACGGAAATAGCGCTCATAGTATAGCACATAGCTATTTACCATTCTTGATATACCGCTATTTACATCTGTGCCTGTAGCACCAACGAAGGTATTGCGGTAGCTATTCCATTCATTACGCACTGTAGTTACTTTATCCAGCATTTTGTTTACCACGGCCTGCAGGTATTGCTTGCGGGCAGCAGCCTGTGCATCTGCAGTGTAATAGTTCACTACATCCGCATTATTTGCAGCAAGGCCATTCAGCAGGTAATCGATAGCCGGGAAACCCTGCGCATCTTTGTTTCCAAACTGTTCCAGGTCGTAACTGCCGGAACTGATATTGCTATTCAGTTTTGAAACGGTAACAGGGTATGTATTGATATACATACGCAGCGATACATTTTCAGCCGGGCCAAATTCCAGCAGGTCTACCTTTTGCCAGGTGATGTATGCTTTTTGCCAGGCAGCTTTCAAAGCCACCAGCTTAGATTCATCCGGAGCGGCAACAAAAGCATCGCTGCTTGTTTTTAACGCCGTGAGGTCTTCTACCATGGCTGCATAGGCAGGCAAGATGTAGTTATCTGCATAATTGGTAAGCATCGGCTTGCGGTCGAGCCCAGCAGGCGTATTGCCACCATTGTTATTATCTTCTTTTTTGCATGCCGTAAAGGTTACAGCTGCCATCAGAATACCGGCGATGCCTAATAATAGTGTTTTTTTCATCCTATGTATTTAACAGGTAAAGCGGAGAAACGAGTTCGCCGCTTTATACAAACCAAATTGAAATGCATTAGTGGTTTACCACTATCGTCTTATCGATACCAAAAGCAGCAGCTATCTGGTCGCGAACGTTATCTATATCAGCATTTGTAAGAGACCAGAAACCGTTTGTTTTACCATCCAGTATGCTCAACAGTTCGTTAGATTTTGCTGCATTGATCTTTGCATTGTAGCCATAGCGAAGTGAGTAAACAAAACCGTAGCCTTCTGACATGGCATGGAATTTAGCACCGTCGGTAGTAGCTGTTCTGGCTTTGTTCAGGTAGCTAACAGCAATGATAGCAATCGCTTTTTCCAGATTGGTGCGCAGGTAAGCTATTTGCTGATCGCGCATCGGCATATCTTTATTTACGATGGCGGCGCGGCCTTTCAAAAATGCCAGGTAGATATCCTGAGGATGTTCACCACCAACCGATGTAGATACCTGGCGAACATAAGAACCTAAGTAAGATTCCAGCCATTTTGAAGCATCTGCAGGGTCTTTTTTAGGATACATTTCATTTGAAGTCAGGTAGCCATAAGCTTCATCCCAATGATGCTCTAACTGCGTATAGTTTTTGCCGCTAACGATAACTTCGTTATCTGCATTTTGTTTTTCACCACCGAAGTAGATGTTGCTTATCTGATCCAGCATCATAGCACCCATCAGGCCTTTCTGTACAAACTGACCAAATTCAAAACCTTTTTCATTTACCAGGTACTTACCATCCAGCAAACCGGCTTTACCTTCAGCAGCCGTCTGGCTGCGCGATTGGCTGGCAGCTGCCAATGAGTTGAAATATGTTTTGAAGCGGTTACGTTCTGTTTCAGCATCTACTGCAGCAAAAGACTGTGCCGTTTTAGAAATGATGGTTTTATCGGTAGCAGCATTCAGTGCAGCATTATTGAAAGCTGCGCTCTTATTTTCGATCATGTTAA
>JANLJF010000145.1 GCA_029255605.1 Azovibrio restrictus | reverse complement strand
CCGCACCCCCCCCCCAACCTCTACCACCCCCACTACAATAACTAACACATATACAACCGCAGGCACGTATTCTGTAAAGCTGGTAATTACCGATGATAACGGTTGTAAAGATTCACTGACACGCAATTCTTATGTTGTAGCCAGCAAACCTGTAGCGCAATTCACAACCAATGATACCAATATTTGTATCGGGCAGAATCTAAGCGTCAATAACACATCTACAGGCAATACCATTACAAGTGTATGGCATTGGGGCGATGCCACCACATCTACAGGGGCTAATCCTACACATGCTTACACAGCAAGTGGCAACTACACTATCAAACTGGTAGTGACCGATATGTACGGCTGTAAAGATTCGGTTACTAAAAACGCTATGATACAGGTAAATAAACCTGTTGTGGCGTTTTCGTTAAGCGATACGGCTGCGAACTGCCCGCCATTAGCCGTTACTATGACCAATGCTTCTACAGGTGCAGTTTCCTACAACTGGACTTTTGGTAACAATAGTTATTCTTCTATAACAAATCCGTCTACGCTTTATACCTATCCGGGTGTCTATTCTGTAAAACTGGTAGCCACCAGTTCTGCAGGTTGTAAAGATTCGCTTACTAAAACAGTAAGGGTAGATGGCCCTACGGGTACCCTCAGCTATTCACCTGTTACAGGGTGTAATCCGCTGACGGTAAACTTTACCGCTACCAGCAATAATGCTACATCCTATATATGGGATATGAGCAACGGCTTTACGCAAACCACATCTAATACCTCATACTCTTATACATATACCCAAAGCGGTATGTATGTGCCCAAGCTGATATTAAGTGACGGTGCATCTTGTCTTGTGCCCATACAGGGTCTGGATACGGTTAAGGTAGATTACATGGATGCTGACTTCAGCTTTACGCCGAATAACTTATGTAATTCAGGTACGGTAAACTTTACCGATACGGTGTATAATACATTGAGTGCTTTAAGTACACGTAGCTGGAACTTTGGCGATGGTAATACCAGTAGCGCTCATAACCCTTCGCATACGTACACGGCACCCGGCACTTATTCAGTAAGACTGATAATGACCAATACACGTGGTTGTAGCGATACAATTACTAAAACGGTAACGATACATGCCAATCCTGTTGTAAGCGGTGGCCCGTCACAAGCTATTTGCGCGGGAAGTACCACACCTGTAACGCTGAGCGTAACGGGAGCTTCTACTTATGTCTGGTCACCTTCTGCAGGCTTGTCTTGCAGCACTTGCGCCAATCCTACTGTACTGCCAACAGTTACTACTACGTATATAGTAACCGGTACCGATACCAACGGTTGTACGGATACAGGTAAGGTGGTCGTTACGGTCAATCCTTTGCCAACAGTGGCAGCCGGTAACGATGTGACTATTTGCAATGGTGCATCTGCAACCTTAGGTGCTACAGGTGCCACCAGCTATGTATGGACACCGTCGGGCACACTTTCCTGCAGCACATGTGCTGCACCGGTAGCGAACCCTACTGCAACAACTAAATATATTGTAACGGGTACCGATGCCAATGGCTGTACCGATACCGGTGCAGTAACGGTAAATGTGAGCAACCTGCCTACGGTGAGTGCCGGTAGCAACGTTACCATTTGTGCAGGCAGCAGCACTACGCTGAATGCAACAGGTGCTACTTCATATACATGGAGCCCTGCAACAGGGTTGTCTTGTACCGGTTGTGCCAGCCCATTGGCCTCACCGGCAACTACTACTACTTATACAGTTACAGGCTCTGGTACTGCAGGTTGTTCCAATACTGCAACGGTTACAGTGACGGTTAACCCGCGCCCCACCGTAGGTGTCGGTGCTAATCGCGCTATCTGTATCGGCGGCAGTACTACACTGAATGCAACCGGCGCGGCCTCATATACGTGGACGCCTACAACCGGCTTATCGTGTACTTCATGTGCCAGCCCGGTAGCTACTCCAACTACCACTACAATTTATACCGTAACAGGCCAGGATGCTAACGGCTGTACCAATACTGCAACAGTAACAGTCACAGTAAATCCTTTACCTAATGTAACAGCCACAGGCGGTACATCCATATGTGCCGGCAGCAGCACTACCATTACCGGTAACGGCGCTGCTACCTATGTGTGGACACCGGCAACTGGCTTATCATGTACTTCATGTGCCAGCCCGGTAGCTACGCCAACAGGCACTACTACTTATATAGTAACGGGTACCGATGCCAATGGGTGCGTAGATACCGGCAGGATAACAGTAAACGTTAATGCAAAGCCTACAGTAAGCGCAGGTACACAAAAATCTATCTGTGTCGGTGCATCTACTACACTCACTGCTACAGGTGCGGCTACTTATGTATGGACACCTGCAACAGGCCTGTCTTGTACCACTTGTGCATCACCCACTGCCAACCCTGCAACCACCACTACCTATACAGTAGTAGGTACCGCAGCTAATGGCTGTACAGATACCGACCAGGTGCAGGTAATTGTGAATCCGTTGCCTGCGGTAAATGCAGGTACGGACAAAACCATTTGCGCAGGCTCGGGTACTTTCCTGAGTGCGAACGGCGCAGCTACCTACGTATGGACACCTGCAACCGGTTTGTCTTGTACCACTTGTGCCGTTCCTGCTGCATCGCCGGCCAGCACTACTAACTATATTCTTACAGGCACCGATGTTAATGGCTGTGTAAATACGGATACCGTTAAAGTAACGGTGAACCCGATACCTGCCATCATTGTCAGCAGTTCAGCATCTGTAGTATGTAGCGGCGATAATGTACAGTTGAATGTAAGCGGTGCAAATACATATCAGTGGACGCCTATTCTGGGGTTATCCTGCAATACCTGCAGCAACCCCGTAGCTACACCTCCGGCCACTATTACTTATTATGTAGTAGGTAATAGCAATGGTTGTACGGATACAGAGAAAGTAACCATCACTGTAAGGCCTATACCTAATATCAACGCAGGTCCTGATAAGATTATATGTGAAGGAAATAGCGATACGCTGACTGCTACAGGTGGTGTAAGCTACCAGTGGGCACCTGCATCCAGCCTTAGTTGCAGCAACTGTGCTACAACCGTCGCCAGCCCGCTTACAACTACTACCTATACCGTAACAGGTACAGATGGTGATGGTTGTAAAGCTACAGATAACGTAACCGTAACGGTCAATCCGTCTCCTGATATCAATGCCGGAGAAGATAAAAAATTGTGTAGTGGCTCTTCTGTACAGTTGAATGCTACAGGCGGCGTTAGCTATGTATGGAAGCCGGGCACATCTTTATCATGTACAAATTGTCCTGATCCTGTAGCTAATCCTGTCAATACTATTACATATACGGTAATAGGCAGGGATGCCATTGGTTGTAGCGATTCCGACGAGGTGACTATAACAGTAATAGATAAAGAAGCATTGGTAATTGGCTCCGGCGATAGTATATGTAAAGGTGAAAGCACGGTGCTTTCTGCAAGTGGTGCATCCTCTTACCTGTGGATACCATCTGCCGGCCTGAGTGACCCGACATCGCCCAACCCTACCGCTACGCCTGAAGCGACTACTACCTACAGGCTGGTGGCTAAACAAGGCGATTGCTTTACAGATACAGCCTCCGTAACCATCCTGGTACATGACCTGCCAAAGGTTGATCTTGGCCCGGACAGGAACATCAGCGGTGGTAGTACCATAGAGCTGATAGCAGAGGGCAACGAAATTGTAAAATATGAATGGACACCGGCCAACCTCGTAAGTTGCCAGGATTGTAAGATAACCAGCACATCGCCTAATAAGACAACGGTTTATACGGTATTGGTGAGCAATGAATTTGGTTGCGTTACAAAAGATGAAGTAACAGTCTATGTTAGTTGCGATAAAAGCCAGGTATTTGTTGCCAATACATTCACACCGAATGGTGATGGTGTGAATGATACGTTCTTCCCGCAGGGTAAAGGACTGAGCAGCGTTAAGAGCTTTAGGGTGTATAACAGGTGGGGCGAACTGATGTTTTCAAGAGAAGACATGCCACTAAATAACCCTATGGCAGGATGGGATGGTACTTATAAGAGTGTACAATTAAAACCCGATGTGTTTGTATATATAATCAATGCATTTTGTGAATCTGGGGAACCTATAGAGATGAAGGGAGACATCTCTCTGGTGCGATAAGAATATATGTAACTACTAAAAAGATTTTATGAAAAAACGCATTTACATTGGTAGCTTGGTGTCGGCAGCGGCATTGGCTTTGTGTGCCGGGAAGGCAACCGCGCAGGATATTCACTTCTCACAATTCTATGAGAATGCTATCCTTCGCAACCCCGCGCTGACGGGTATCTTCAGCGGCGATTATAAAGCAGGTGTCAACTATCGTACGCAATGGAGCAATATCTCTGTTCCGTTCCAAACGATACTGGCTTCGGCAGAAACCCGCATAGCTGTAAATGGAGCGGGAGATTATGTTAGCTTCGGTGTTACGGGTACGTATGATAAAGCAGGTAGCATCAGCTTCAATAGCATGAATGTTTACCCCGCTATCAATTATAATAAGGCTATGGCCGATGGCCACCGTTCTTATTTATCTGTTGGCTTTACTGCCGGGTACATCCAGCGCTCTTTCGATATGTCGAAGGCTACCTTCAGTACGCAGTATGTAAATGGCAACTATAATAGTGGTATAGCCAGCGGTGAAAACATTCAGAATGTATCCATGCAAGCTTATGACCTGGGCGCAGGTATCAGCTTCAATAGTAGCATGGGTGCTGCACGCAATATCAACTACTACATAGGTGCGGCTGCTTATCACATCACCAAGCCAAAGCAAACCTTTGCAGGCGATCAGGACCTGATGCGCCTGGATATGAAGTGGAGTGCCAATGCTGGTGTAAAGGGCAATATAAACGAGCAGTATGCAGTAACAGGACACTTCAATTATACCAGCCAGGGCCCTTATCGCGAGATAATGGCAGGTGGTTTGGTTAGCTGGAGAAATCGTACAGAATCATCAACAATTTTTGCAGTTTATGCCGGCGCTTTTGTACGTTTGCAAGACGCTATCATACCCACTTTTAAAGTTGACTATAATCAATACTCTGTCACCTTATCATACGACGTAAATACATCCGGCCTGAAGCCTGCCAGCAATGGTGCAGGTGGCTACGAAATATCATTATTCGCCCGCGGCAGGTACAAGCAGCGCCAAAACAATGGCTACCAGACAGCTTGTCCGCGCTTTGAGCAAATGCTCGATGCAGGCGAAGTAGGATTTTAGAGTTACATATAGGGGATAGAAAAAAGCGAATGGTGTCTACCATTCGCTTTGCCTTTTTATAGTGTATCGTTATTACTATGGATTGTACACAAATTTGAACCCGATACCATGTATCGTTTGCAGCTCTACGCCTTCTTCACCTTTTATGAACTTACGTACTTTAGTGATGAATACATCCATACTACGCCCCAGGAAATAATCTTCTTTACCCCATACATTCAGCAATATTTCATCACGTTTCAGCACACGGTTGGCATTTTGTACCAGGTATTTTATCAGATCGGCCTCGCGCTGTGTTAGCTGGTGAGATACCTTATCATTTTTCAATGTAAGGTTGTTATAGTCAAATTCCAGGGAACCCAGTTTCACGTCGGATGGTGCTTCTTCCACCTTCTTGCGTGTGCGCTTCAGGAATACTTCCAGGCGCAGCAATAGCTCCTGCATGTTAAATGGTTTGGTGATATAATCATCCGCACCACTTTTAAAGCCTGCTATCTTATCGTCATCCATATTTTTAGATGTAAGCAGCAGTATGGGTATGGTCTCGTTTTTCTGGCGTATCTGGTTGGCCAGGTGCATGCCATCTTTTTTAGGTAGCATTACATCCAGCAGGCACACATCAAAATTGTGTTTCATGAATTGTTGCCAGGCAGTTTCCGCATCCGGGCAATGTACCACTTCGTATCCGTTGTTCGACAAGCTGTCTTTTACTACGTAACTCAAAGTTGGATCGTCCTCTACCAGTAATATCTTGGCTTTTTCGGGCATAAATAACTGTAAACTTTTCAGTTAGAAAAATCTGTACCATAAAAGTAATAGATTTTTCTTTATATCCTTAATAATAGTATTTAATATAATGGATGGCCTTTTTGTGATAGTTATGAGATGTTTGAATGAAACTATATATCATCAATCTCTATCTCCTCACCCGGTCTTACCAATTCATATTTACGTGCAAAATTGCACCAGTAGCAATCTTCTTTGCCACAACCATTGTCAAACTCATGGTTCATGATAGCAGCATAGGCATCTTTCAGTTGTTTGCGTACTATATCTTCCTCTTGTTCAAACAACGGTATATAGATGCGTTTGTATTCGTTGGTCTTAGAGCCACGTTCCAGGTAGTCAAACATGCCTTCTTTTACTTTCCAGTTCCTATCCTGGTAGTTTTCTATCAGCAGTTTATAAAAGAGCATTTGCCTCCAGTAGTCCCCACCCAATGGTTCTTTTTCATTTGGGGCAGCGGTATATTGCGATGATGACCTGTCTGGGTCGCCACTTTTATAATCTACTACCGTGCAGCCATCTCCGTCCAGTTCTATCTTATCTATCTTGCCCGTTACCGGTACGCCATCCAGTATATAGCGTGGTATCTTGAATTCTATTTCTACATTGGTAGCAAAGGTGTGAATGTACTTCTCGTAATAAGCAGTCAGCACATTTTTGCCCTGCTCCATACGGCGATCGTATTGCAGTGGTGTAAAGGATTCTGATTCCTTATACATCTCAAAACCAAAGATATTCAGTACCTCTTCAATTGAAGGGAATACACCTTTATGCTCCTTCATCTGTTTGAACATACGCTCCAGCGTATTGTGCACGGCGCTACCAAATGCCAGCGCATCGCTCTTGAGGTAGGGTACCCTCAGTATGCTTTCATAGTAAAAAGAAACCGGGCAGCGCAGGTATTTCGACAATGTAGTGTAGCTCATGGTAAACTGTGCCAGCACTTGTTCTATCCATTGATAGTTGGCCAGTTCAATGCGTACAGCAGGCACGGGCACCATAGCCCATTCCATATGCTGCACCAATGCCTGCTCCGGTACCGACCAGTCTATCCGTTCTTCCGGCGTGCTTATCTCATCTATAAATACAGAGTGCTCTATAGATTTTCCAGCATTATCCGCAATAGCATACGATACCTGCAAGTGTTTTTTAGCCCTTGTAAGCGCTACATAAAATAACCTGCGCGCTACTTCTATCTTGTATGATTTCTCTGCATCATCTGCCGTATTGGTAATGGTATCCGGCATTTTATATTCATTGCCGCCACCACGTTTTTCCTCCCAGTAGTTCTTGGTAGCACCCACCAGGAACACATACTCAAACTCATGGCCTTTAGCACCATGAGCCGTATAAAAATGCACCCCATTTTCATTTTGCACTACACGCTGCACAGGTACGCTGATATTTTCGTCCTGCATCTTTTCTATCATGCGCAACAATTCGCGGGGGGTTATTTTAGCATTGCGGCTATGCACTTCCTTCACGAAGTCGAAAAATGTATGCAGCACTTGTATGTCCCACACACTATCCTTATGTTGCAGCAGGTGTGCTACCATGCCACTTTCATAAATGATCTTTTCAACCAATAAAGGCAATGGCAGGGATAGTTGCTGTTGCAACCAGTTATCCAGGTTGCGGCCCAGCCTGCTCAGGGCTTTGGCCGATGGCAGGTGCAAAGCGGCTACTACCAGTTCATTGCTCAATGCCAGCCGCCAGTGGTTCTTACCATTCGATTTGTTGGCTTGCATGTACAATGCCAGCTGCGCTATATCGGTAGGTGATATGCCATAATACGGCGCGTGCATTATCTCAAACAAAATAGCTTCTGCACTGAATGGTTGTGTACGTTCTGCATCGAGCCAGCGTAGCACATTTATAACCTGCTGCACCAGTGGCAACTGCAACACATCTACCGGTTTCTTTACAGAGTAAGGGATACCCTTACGCTCCATCAGGGCAATGATATTATCGGCCTGTTTATGCTGTGCATAAAGAATGGCCACCTCATTCAGCTTCACACCTTGCTTTTGCAGCGCTTCTATCTGCATTACGATGTCTGCCTCTTCCTGTAGTATGTTATTATACACCTTTATGACAGGCTTTACCAGTTCGTTGCCATTGGCAAAGCGCGGATGCGCTGCAACAATATTCTTATCCAGGTTAAGGCCATCCAATTGGTTTATCAACCTTTGATAGTTGTTCTCAATGGTAGCTGTAGCCTTATCCAGTATTGCCTGCGATGACCGGTAGTTTTCAGGCAATACAATTATCCTGATGGTTTCTTTATAGCGCTCGTAAAACTCTATGATATTACGGATACGTGCTCCCTGGAATTCGTATATGCTTTGGTCATCATCGCCCACTACAAATATGTTGGGGTCTTCCCAGAACGATGTAAGCTGCTGCAAGAGTTCATTCTGCGAACCGTTCGTATCCTGGAATTCATCTACCAGTATAAACTGGTGACGCTCCTGGTAGCTTTGCAGTAGTGCAGGATTGTTTTTGAATGCCTGCAGTACCCATATGATCATATCATTGAAATCATATCGCCCCCGTCCGCGCATCTTATCCGTATATACATCAAACAGTTTTGCAGCGGCGCGGGTTGTTTCTACGCGTTTCACTTCTTCATCTATCTGTGCCTGTTTCAGGTCGCCTTTGCTATAGCCCTTGCCATTTTTTTTGTAGATGTATGCTTCACGATTGGGCAGGTCGGCTATATAAGTATCTATAGCGTTCGATATGTCGTCAGCCGTCAGGTTCTCACGCTTCATCATATCAAACAGGCGGTTCAGCCTGCCTGCATCATAGTATATATTACCACTCAGCTTGCGCATGATGTGGCCCGATGGCAATTCCTCCAGCAATTCATATAGTAGCTCTGTACGCTCCAGGTCTGTTATGGGTTGCAGGCTGCGCAGGCTGAAGTATTCACTGTTATTCTGGATGACATTGTTACAAAACGCATGGAAGGTGCTGATGTTTACCCTATGTGCCGCTACACCTATTATCTGCACCAGGCGTCGGCGCATGGCATTGGTAGCTTCATCGGTATAGGTAAGGCAGAGTATCTCGTGCGGCTGCACCTGTGCCTCGCTGCGCAACAGGTTGGCTATGCGCATAGACAGCACTTCGGTTTTCCCCGTACCGGGGCCCGCTATTACCATTACAGGCCCGTATATTTCATCTACGGCCTGTTTCTGGCGTTCATTCAGGTTATTATATCGTTTTAAAAACAGGTCTTCGTTCGTTACCATACTGCTGCATGAAGTTAGCAAAGCTCTGGCGATTATTAATGTCGGGCATCCTTACATTTGTGTATTCAATACAGTTTTCCATGTCAGCGAAAAGATACGTTACTACCCTATGTTTAATATGCCTTGCTGTGGTTTCCTATGCACAGAATAATGCTAATAACCCCGCTTATGAAAAATATAAAGATCTCCCTGCTTTCAATATATTGATGCCGGATAGCAGTACTATATTTAATACCGGTATGATAAAGGAAGGACGGTATTCCATCCTCATGTTTTTTAGTCCCGACTGCGATCACTGCCACGCCGCCACAGATTCATTAGTGCGCCATATGGATGTGCTGAAAAGTGTGCAGATATGTATGTTCAGTCCTGCTACGCTATCGGCCATATCAGAGTTTTATAATAAGAAGGAGCTGAAGAAATATAAAAACATACTGGCGGGTAAAGACTACGATATGTTCTTTGTAAAGTTCTTTAATATCTCATCTCTGCCAGCGGTGGTGGTGTATGATAAGAAGAAGAAGTTTCTCAACATGTATCAAGGTACCATGCACATGGATAACTTTCTGAGCAATTTTAAATAAAGAATGGGGTGAAATTCAGCCCCATTCTTTATTATGATTCTTCGCCTTGCTGGCTATTATTATTTGGTTTGTCTTCCCGTGCCTTAGCTTCTGTTTCCTGCAGTTGTTTTCTGGCCTCTGCCAGTTTCTCCAGTTTATGTTTTATCTTATTCTCGGTCTGACTTATCAGTTTTTCAAGATGCGCACGTAGCTCCACCTCTTTGTGGCCGGGCGTTATATTCTGGATGCCATCTTTAAAGTCGGCCAGCCTTTCTTCTTCATCTTTCAGCTCATCTTCCAGCTTTCTTACAAAATCTTTGTTTTGCTGCAGGCGCTGGTGCTTATGCTTTTCAAATTGCTGCTTGCGGTGCTCACGGTTAGCATCTTTACGCTCAAAGAATTTTTTGCGGGCCGTGCTGAATTTCTCCCAGATATCATTGTTATGCTCGCGTGGCACGGGGCCTATCTTCTTCCACTCTTCCATCAGTTCCATCAGCTCATCCGTTGCTTCACGCCATTGATTAGAGTGTTGCAGCGCCTCTGCCCGCCTTACCAGGGCCAGCTTTTGCGCGTAGTTATCCTGCAGGCTTACTTTTACGGTTTCAGAGTGCTGCTTCTTAGCCTGGAAGAAATGCTCCTTGGCACCGATGAAGGCATTCCATTGTTCGTCTGCCTTGTCGGCAGGCACACGGCCTATTTTCTTCCACTCTTCCATCAGTTCTGTAAATGCCTGTGCCGTAGGGCCCCATTCCGTACTATCCCTTAAAGCAGCAGCTTTTTCTACCAATGCCTGTTTGGCAATGTAGTTGGCCTCCTGTTCTGTTTGTATGGTATCAAAGTGGCCTTTCTTACGGTCGAAGAATACATTCTTCGCTGTTATGAAGCGGTGCCACAGTTCTTCGTTCTTATCGTGTAGGGTACGGCCGGTCTTTTTCCACTCTTCCATCAGGTTATGGAAGGCTTCGGTCGTTTCTTTCCAGCTTTCAGATTGGGCCAGTTTTTCTGCTTTCTCTACCAGTTCCATTTTCAGGTCCAGGTTTTGCAGCAGCTCCTTGTTTACATCTTCCTGGTTCTGGCGTTTGCGGTCGTAAAACTTATTCTTGGCGGCTTCTATCCGGTTCCACAGTTCATCGTTGCGCTGCTTATCTGTATGCCCTACCTGTTTCCACTGGTCGGCAATGTCTTTAAATGCCTGCGTGGTTTCTTTCCAGTTATCGCTATCGGCCAGGGCTTCTGCCTGTTCGGCTATTTTCAGCTTGGCCTGGTAGTTCTGTTCGCCCAGTTGATTCAGTTCTGCATCATAGCCGGCCAACTGTTTCTCTATCGTATCTATAGCACCTACTGCAGCGGTATGCTGCATGTAGTCTTTCATACGCTCTATTTTACCTATCAGTTTCAGCTTATCTTCCGTAGCATCCCATTCCGTTTGCAACTCCTTCCAGCGGGTTTCTACCTCGGCATATTTATCCTTCAATGCCTTTAGTGTGATATCCGGGTTATCGGCGCTGAGCATGCTTACCGTTCGCTCTTTAAAGCTGCCGGTTGCGTTTTGCAATAACTGACCGCTTTCATCTACGCGGTAGTTTTCTTTGCCGGGAAAGGATACGGTTTCCCACCATGTAGCCAGTGTAGTTTGTGGCGTGCTTTCCTGAGTCGTGATCTCTTCCATTTGAAAAATGATAGTAGCTGTATGAAAATTTGTCTGTTTATATCATGTTCTACCTGGCACCGAATACTTTCTTCAGCAAATCTGTAACACGCGATGCAGGGTTGGTACGTATTTTATTTTCTTCATCGGCTATGGTTACAAACATGCCATTTAATGCGCGTTCGGTGACATAAGCTGTAAGATCGGGATTTATTTTATTCGTTGTTGTAGGCAGCCTGTTATATAAAGTGAATATCTGAGTCCAGTATTTAGTAGCATCTACCTTGCGCAATGAATTTTCTATTACCGGGCGGAACGCATCTGTGAGTGACTGTGTGGTCTTCGTTTTCAGGTAATTCGTAGCAGCACCCTGCCCACCTCGAACGATGGATACACCATCCTGTATCGTCATGCTGGTAATGGCATTGACGAATATTGGCACCGCTTTACCCGCCGCATCTTCTGCTGCACGGTTCATGGCGAGTATGGCCTGGTCTACCTGCTTGCCCATACCTACAGAACGTAGCGCACTTTCTACTTTCCTGGCTTCAGGTGGCATTACAATTTTTATCAGTTGGTTTCCAAAGAAGCCGTTTACGGTATTCAGTTTGCCTGATGCATTTTTTGTGCCTATCTCTAAAGCCTGGCGCAGGGCAGATACTGCTTCACTATTGCTGATGTTATTGAGCGAACCACCATTGGTACTGGTGCTACCACCGTTTACAATGGTTTTGCCTTTATTCAGCAGGTCGCCAAAAGTTTGTGCATTAGCTTGCATGCCTATTATAAGGAAGGCACCTCCAGCTATTATCAGTTTTCCCGTCTTTTTCATATGCATCTTATTCATCATTATCCTTTATCAAATATACCAAATAACCTTAATTAACCCCTAGGGTGTGCCTTCACCGTTGCTACTGTCATCGGTTTTCAGGTTCTCACGTTCTTTGGTACTATTAGGTTTCACGTCCTGGTTACCACGACGGCGGCCATTGCCTGAATTTCTGCCTTTCACCTCAGATTTACCAAAACGATATGTGAAACTTATGTTACCAATGCGTGTTTCCCTGTCGCGGTAAGTGGTTTGGGTATAACCGGGATAATCGTACACCGTCGTGTATTTGCGGGTGTTGAAGATGTCGGACACGTTCAGTACCAGCGTTGCTTTATTGTTCAGCAGGTTTTTGCGCAGGGCTACATCCAGCCAGTACACTTCTTCCAGCGTACCCTGTGCCGCTACTTTCGGTGCTTCGTAATTACCGTTTACTTGTAAAGAGAAGCCTGCAGGCAATTTCAGGTTAGTAGTCACTTTACTAAACCAGCTAAAGCCGCTATTGTTAAGTACCGGGTCGATATTAGCGCCACGCACTTCATTCTGGAAGAAGTTGAAGCTCAGTGTTGCATCCCATATGGGCAGTATCTGTGTTTTGCCAATCAGCTCCAGGCCGTAGGTAATACCTTTATTCAGGTTTTGCGGCTGGGTAAAGGTGGTACCATCGCTATAGAAACGGCGGTAGCGTTCTATCATGTTCTCGGTGTACTGATAGTAGGCACTGGCTATGAAATTATGCCCGCCCTTGAAGTTCTTGCTATAGTTCAGCTCTACGTTATTGATGAACTCCGGCTCCAGGTCGGGATTACCCATACTGGTATCCTGAGGGTTTGAAAGGTCAACATATGGCATCAACTGCATAAAATGCGGGCGATTGATGCGGCGTGTATAACTGAGGAATATGTTCTGGCTTTCCGCTATTTTATAAGACAGAAATGCAGAAGGAAAGAGGTTCAGGAACTCATTGGTATAGGTTTTGCCCATCAGGTTGAGTGCTGTGCCCTCATAATAAGAGTATTCCAAACGCAAGCCGCCCTGGTAGCTCCATTTGCCCACCTGGTCTGAATAGTTGAGGTATCCGGCATGGGTTTGCTGCGTATAGTTATAGTTATTAAGCAAGGTATAGTCTACCTGCGCTCCGTTACCGGAATCGATAGTGGCATCGTTGGTGCTTTCAAACCACAGTAGCTGCGACTTATAACCCGCGTCCAGTTTGCCATTTTTCGTAAGGAACGGCGTCGTGAAATCGGCCTGCAGGTTCAGGCTGGTGTTAGTGCCACTACCGGGTGCTTTCTGGTATATGGTACTGCGCCTTTGCGAGCCATCGCCATTCAGTACATAAGTTTCATATTCCTGGGTACGATCTACCCATGTCTTGGCAAATGTAGCGTCGGCTGTCAACTCCTGTTTAGGCTTGGTAAACTTATGTTTATAGTTCAGTGCTGTAGAGGTAGATATTGGGCCGCCCACATTGTAAGAACTGCGTCGCTGTGTAGAATCTATGATTTCGGGCGATGCATATACATTGTAGTTAGAAAAGCCATTGCCGCCCCATTCCATCTTATTGATGTTCTGGGTCAGCATCAGCGTATTGCGGTCGTTGAAGGTATATTCGGCACCAATGGAATTGAAGAAACCATTGAACTCACGGATGCTTTCTTCCTCGCTTTTGAAATAGCCATAGTTGCCCTCATTCACGCGCTCATTGGTGGTACGGTTGTACCTGCGGTTGAGGCGGAAGCTGCTGTTGAGGAACACATTCCACTTGTTATTCTTCATATTCAGGTTCAGGCTACCATTATACTTATCGCGCGTGCCTGCACCCAGCGATACAGAACCATTCAACCCTACCTTCTTATCGCGCTTGGTAATGATATTGAGGATACCCGTCATGCCCTGCGCATCGTATTTGGCAGAGGGGTTCGTAATTACCTCTACACTCTGGATGCTGGCGGCGGGCAGGCTTTGCAGGGCAGATGCCGCATCGCCACCCAGCAAAGTAGCCGGTTTGCCATCTATCAATATGGTTACATTATCCTTTCCGCGCAGGCTGACACCACCATCGGCATCAACCGATACAGACGGAACATTTTGTAACACATCTGTAGCGCTACCGCCCGTAGCTGTGATATTCTTATCTACGTTGAACACCTTCTTGTCCACACTCATTTCCATCATCGCCTTTTCGCCTGTGATTTCTATCTCTTGCAGCGCCTGTGCCGTAACACTTGCTTTTACGCGGCCCAGTTTTTTATCAGGTGCATCGGCAGTGATGTTGATGCCACCGATAGTACGGGTTTGGATACCTATACCGCTGATACGTATCATAAAGTTACCTGTGCCGGTAGGCTCTATGGTAAAAGAGCCGTCATCGCCTGTAAGCCCACCGTTCACTACCGATGAGTCGGCACGAAGGAGGGTAACGGTAGCATAGCTAACGGGTTTGTTTTGAGCATCTACCAGCGTGCCTGTGAGGCGGCCGGTTTGCTGCATTGGTGCAACCGCGTTTTGAGATTGAGATTGTGCAAGTGTGTCAGTAAATCCTAAGCTAAGAGCAAGGGCCAGAAATGGTACAAGTGGAGCAAATCGCATTGTCTATTATATATTAAGGCAAATTTGACTGAAATAATCGACAA
>JANLJF010000144.1 GCA_029255605.1 Azovibrio restrictus | reverse complement strand
AACAGGATAGCAGGGTATTTACGGGTAGAGGCTGTCATGTCCTCTATCTTTATCTTATCAAGTGCTTTTTTACGGCTGGTAGCTTGTTTGGATTTTGATGCGTTGGCAGAGAAACGTGCGATGAACTCTTTCAGTTCAGCTATTTTATCTTCAGCCTTTTTATTAGCATCCGTACGCTGTTTCAGCAGCAACTGGCTGGATTCGTACCAGAATGAATAGTTACCGGTAAATATGGTGATCTTACCAAAGTCTATATCTGCCACATGGGTACATACCGCATCCAGGAAGTGACGGTCGTGCGATACTACCAGTACTATCTTATCATAATCGGCCAGGAAGTTTTCCAGCCATGATATGGTTTCCAGGTCCAGATCGTTGGTAGGCTCATCCAGCAGCAGGATATCCGGGTTGCCGAAGATAGCCTGTGCCAAAAGCACGCGTACCTTTTGGTTACCATCCAGTTCTTTTACCTGCCTGTAGTGAAAATCTTCTTTTATACCCAGGTTGCTAAGTAAGGTAGCAGCATTGCTCTCAGCATTCCAGCCATCCATTTCGGCAAACAGGCCTTCCAGTTCACCGGCTTTAAGGCCATCTTCTTCTGTAAAGTCTTCTTTTGCATATATAGCATCTTTGGCACGCATCACTTCATACAGCTTATCGTTACCCATCATTACAGTTTCCAATACTGTAAATTCATCATAGGCATAGTGGTTTTGTTTCAACACACTCATGCGTTGGTCTTTCCCTATTTCCACCTTACCGGTAGTAGGGTCTATTTCACCACTCAATATTTTCAGGAAGGTAGACTTACCTGCACCGTTTGCACCAATGATACCATAGCAGTTACCTTCGGTAAAACGGATGTTCACATCTTCAAACAACACGCGCTTGCCAAAGCGAAGCGATAAATTAGAAACTGAAAGCATTTATTTAAATCAAAAATGTTAAGAGTAAAAAAGAAACTAATACGTTTAGCTTCAGGAGGTGCAAAGTTACACCAATTATGCCGCATTCCCTTTTAAATAACTGCCAATTCTTGCACTACCTGCAAGCCAGCTATTTATGTCATATCAATATGGCTCATAACTGTAAATTATGATATACATTTTAAGTAGTATCTTTAAAGCCGGAACGAGGGATAAGCATGTTTAGATTAAAGTATTCGTGGCCATATTTGGTGGTTTTCGCTTCTATTATTTTGCTGGTTTTGTACAGCATCACTTCTGCAAGAAAAAACATAGAAAAAAATCTCACTTATTACAAGACAATCAATGTAGCAGGGCGTCAGCGTATGCTGAGTCAAAAAATAGTAAAGGAATGCTACAAGGCATTAGAAGGAGAAAACATAGAACAACAGTGGGCACAAGACCTGGAAACATGGAACGAAAACCACCGGATGCTGCTGCACGGAGAAAACGGCCTTTCCATACATGGTAAAGACCACCCTACCATTGTAAACTCTTTCAATGCTTTGACACCTGTACAGCAAAGCTTATATAACAATATCAAACTGGCGCAACATAACATACATGACAGCAACCTGCTAAAGAAAATAGAGGCCGATGAAGCCAACTTCCTTTACCAGATGGATAATATCGTCCATGACCTGGAAAACAATGCCAAACAGGATCTGGACACATCTGAAAAAAATCTGATACGGGTATTGGTAGGTTGTGGTGTAACGCTCTTTTTAGTCATTATATTCTTTGTTTACCCTTATCATAAAAAGCTGGTGATGGCCTATAAAATGCGGCGCCAGCAATATTATGAGGCCGAAGAGCAAAAGAAAGAAATAGCCATATTAAACAGGACCCACGAGCTTACCTTATCAGGCATCAATGCAGGCGTATGGGACTGGGATATACCGACAGGGAAAGAAAAATGGTCGGAACATTTTTACAAGATACTGGGCTATGAACCCGGTGAAATACCTGCCACGTACGATACATTCCTAAATGTATTGGTGCACCCTGATGACAGGGAAAAAGTATCGAAAGCTGTAAGCGAACATCTGGAGCATCACAAGCCTTATAAAATAGAAATAAGGCTGCTGAACAAAAATAATAGCTATCGCTGGTACGAGGCTTCGGGGCAAGCAATGTGGGACGAAAACGACATACCGGTACGTATGTCAGGCTCTATTATCGACCGTCATGAAAGGGTTGTATACAGGAACCAATTATTGTATAGCGAATTTTTGCTGGAGGAAACCGGTAAAATAGCCAAAGTAGCCGGTTGGGAATTGGATACTGAAACCAATGAGATGACATGGTCTAAAACCATGTATAATATACTGGAAGCAACTCCCGGAGATATAAAAACCCTGAATAAAGGTGTAAGCCGATATCCTCAGGAATATCATGCGCTCATAAATAAGATAACAACCAATGCCAGAAAAAAAGGCCAAAGTTTTGATGTGGAACTGGAAGTTATTACTGAAAAGGGAAACCGTAAATGGGTGCGTTCTATCGGCGTACCTGTAAAAGACAACGACGGGCATGTAGTGAAACTACGGGGTATATACCAGGATATAACCCTGCAGAAAAACAGGGAACGTGAGCTACTGGCTATAAAAGATAAACTGCATGATGCCAATGCAACTAAAGACAAACTGCTTTCCATAGTAGCACATGACATACGCGGGCCTATCATCAACATCAAAGGATTAATAGAATTGAAGAAAGATGGGGCGATAGGACAGGATGAGTTTATGGAATATATGGAGCGGGTAGGCATCAATATAGATTACCTGCTGGCAGAAATGGACAATATACTGCGCTGGGCACAAAGCCAGATGGGTGGGCTTACAGTGAACCGCGACAAAATAGACGTGAATGATATAATTACAGCCGTTACCGGTATGTACCAATCTGTTGCTGCCAATAAACACATAACCATCTCGTATAATAATACCGAACCCATATACGCATTTGCAGATTATAACCATGTGCACCTGGTAGTGAGAAACCTGGTAAATAATGCCGTAAAATTCACCCCGATAGGTGGTAAAATAAACGTTGGTGTATCGAAGCAACAGGGCGAAGTGTATATATTCGTTCAGGATTCAGGGATAGGCATGGATGCTGTGGCACTTAAAAAGGTATTTGAACGGAAGGACGTACTTACAACCACGGGAACAGAGGGTGAAAAAGGTACCGGACTAGGCATTGGCCTGTGTATAGAAGTAGCCGAGCAAAATGGTGGCAGGCTTGAGGCCAAAAGCGAACCGGGGAAAGGCAGCACCTTTACACTGGTATTACCGGCAAGTGTATAACACGGCATAATATTACCGCCTGTTTTGCGTTATATTTACTTATACCGCTATCAGGCATATGAGGCTACGTATATTTTGCTTCCTAACATCTTTATCTTTTCTTTCAGGGCCCGGGCTATATGCACAGCCCTATAAAAGTGTACTCGATAGCGGGCATACATCGTGGAGCCTACGCATAGCATCTATAGAGACGGGTAACGCTACACATAGCATAGTGGGCGATACGGTCATTGATGATAAGCCATACAAACTACTGTTTCACGATTTTCCCAATCATACAATACAAGGCTTTCTGCGGGAAGATATGGCTACCGGGAAATATGGTACCACAGTGCTGCCGACAAAAGCGATGAATTACTCGTAATGGATTTATCGCTGAAGGAAGGAGATAGTTTTAATATCGGCAACCCTGCAATAGGAAAGATATATGTAGACAGCATATATACACAAGACAGCAGGAAACACATCCGCTTCAACTATGTGTATGCACAAACGGAAAAGAATACGTTTAAATTTACCTTTATAGAAGGCGTAGGCACCAGCTATGGCCTTGCCTATAAAGACCCACTGTATAACTATAACCAATACCTCTTCTGTGCATTTAAAGACCATAACAAGATATATGGCACGCCTTTCAACAACACCTTATTCAGCGGCGACTGCTACTCCACCCTTTCCATAGCCGATGTACAGAGAGCTGCATCGAAAGATATTTTTGTGTACCCTGATATAGACCGCAACATACTACGCATTACCATACCCGGAAATGATAAAATATATCCGTACCAGGTTGTGAACACTGCGGGGCAAGTAATGCTGAAGGGTAACTGCTTACCCAGTATTCAGCAGGATATAGATATAGCAAGTCTTCTGCCTGGTACCTACCTTTTCTATATGGTGCATGATCATAAAAAGATAGCCATCAAGCGCTTTGCGAAGTAGCTTATATGTATTGTCGCAATAGCACCTTCTTTTTGCCAAACTAACACCCCGTCTGTAAGGTGTGGGTGCTATACTTTTGTATGCATAAACAAATAACAATAGAAACTAAAAAGCAAACACTATGGCAAAGCAAATTTTTGTAAACCTTCCGGTGAAAGACCTGAATAAGTCTGTAGAATTTTTCACAAAACTGGGATACGAATTCAACCCCCAGTTTACAGATGAAAATGCCACCTGCATGATCATTGGCGAAAATATCTTCGCTATGCTGCTGGTAGAAAAATTCTTCCAGACATTTACCAGTAAGCAGATAGCAGATGCACACAAAACAGCAGAAGTATTACTGTGTGTATCTGAAGACAGCCGCAATGCAGTAAATGCACACGTAGACAAAGCGCTGGAAGCAGGTGGTACGATAGCCAATCAGCCACAAGACCATGGCTGGATGTATAGCCGCAGCTATAGCGACCTGGATGGCCATATATGGGAAGTAATGTATGGCGATATGGAAGAACTGAACCGTATGATGGCAGAACAAGGTGCCCAAACAGCGTAAACAATAAAATTCAGTAATAACAAAACAGAAAAATCAGAACGAAGAATGAGCAGTACCCGCGTGCATCGCGGGTACTTGTATTTATAGATACACTTTATCTTTAAGCATGTCTTCATTACCCGATTTTACAATTGGACATACAGGACGTATCTCCAACGCTTTTACCAATAACGGTATTCACACATTTCACGATGCCATAGCATTTATACAGGCACTACTGTATAAAAGGAACAGCAATAAAGATGATCTTACTACTGTTATAAGCGATGCCTGCGGCACATGCGGCACCAAACATGCGATACTAAAAGCATTGGCAGATGAAAACGGTTTGCAGGGCATAGACCTTATTATGGGTATATATCGCATGCATGATACTAATACCCGCGGTGTAGGCAATACCTTACAGCACCACGGACTAAACTATATACCTGAAGCCCATAATTACCTTGTATATAATGGTGAGCGGTATGATTTCACTTCATCCCAATCAAATCCTTCCAACATATTTGCAGAGCTGCTGGAAGAAACAATCATTGCCCCCGATCAAATAACTGCCTTCAAAGTAAACCACCATAAAAACTACTTACGACAGTGGCTGGCAGATAACCCACAGTATCCATTTACACCGGATGAATTATGGGCGATACGGGAACAATGCATCGCCGACCTTGCCGCTCATCGTGCTACAAAGTCTTGAGATATTCTATAACAGCATTACGTTCGTCATCCGTTAATGCATCGCCAAAGTAGTGGCCTGCATTACTATAGCCCCTGAGTGTAGTATTGTAGGTTTGCTTTCTGATGGCTGTGTCATGCTTCATATAGGTAACACCTATGCTATTGTAATCATAGCTCCATGTGCGGCTCCAATACACAGGGCGCAGCTTGCTGTTCAACAATGCTTCCAGTGTTGGCACCGAGCCATTGTGCAGGTATGGTGCCGTTATCCATACACCATCCAGCGGCGGTGCCAGGTACCCATTGAAGGGTACGATGTATGGTGCATTAGCCCCCTGTGCAAACCAACTACGTTTGAACCACTCTATAAAAGGTGCACTGTTTTGCACACCCTGGCATAGCGCAGAATCGGTTTGTATGATAGACAATGGCACTAACAGGTTAGGGTACTTGCCATCTGCCCCATATGTGCCGTGGCAGCCACTGCAATTGTTATTGAATACCACCCTGCCCGTCTCTGCTTTCTGTGCATCTATTTCTTTTGGGTATTTGGGCGGCTCTATACTGCGTATATATGCCAGCACATCGCCAAAGTGGCTGCTCACCTCTCTTGCTTCAGCACTATCTGTAACTGTCAGCAAGTTGCTAAGCATCAGGTATTTTCCAAAATCGCCCCGGGCAAAGCCGTTATAAAACATGGCATTCTTTTTCTTCATCATCCACCATGCGGGCACATCGGTAGGTATTACCTCTTCGGGTATTGGCAGCAAGGGGGTATCACTCCACTTAAGGGTTTGTGCATCCCTGTGAGATACTAATGTGATAGCCAACTTATCGGCTGCATTCACGCCACGCACTTCTGTTTCTATTTTGGAAAACACTGTAGCGAATGATTTGAGAAATGGCTTAGCTGCCGCATACTGTCGCGGGGCAGCTATCTGCAGCATACGCATCTGTGCACTAAAATCTATACTGCCGGCATTGCTGAAGTCCAGCATTGTGTTGCCCAGCCCTATTACCAGTTGCCCATCAAATACCTGTGCATGGCACTGCAGGCAGGTTGGTATCACCATATGCACCCCGTCTTTCTCTATCACATTATAAGCATGGCTTACGGTGGCATTCTTACCGGTGCGGTTCAACCTATTGGCTGTGTTCTTGCCATTGGCCATCAGGAAAAACCGATACGGTGCACCACTTTTCAGGAAATCGCCGGTGGTAAGATATTCATATCCCTTTGCGGCATCTCCGGCCTGCTGTGCATCGGCAGGTATGGGCAATAGCGTGGTTTCAAGCGTAGCATTATCGCTAACGGCAAATAATGCAGTTGATACCAGCAATGAAAGGATAACAAATAGCTTTTTCACTTTTTCAGGGGGTGATGGAGGATTATACCATCGTTTCGTATAACAAATATACATGCATGTTTATTGCCTGCATTGGCAATTATACAAATAGAATAAACAGGTATGTAAAACACCCTATCGTGGTTATAATCGCTACCATAAAGGGTTTGGGCATTTCATTCACAAACCGTTAATAAATAGATTGTTAACCGTTAACTAAAACCGTGTTAACCGGTTCTAAACGACCCGTTAAGGAATCGATATTTCTTGGAGAAGGGGGCGTCTTGCCCCCATCTTTGTATCATCAAAGCAAGAAATAAAAAACACAAACACACTCAAAACAAAAAAACACAAAACACACAGGACATGCAACACACTATCATCAACGCACGTAAAACTGAAGCAACCCAGAAAATAGTATTGTTCGTTTCAATACTTGCATGCCTGGTTATATCTATAAACCTGTAAGATTTTTACCCCAGACCCCACAAAACAACCGGGTTAAGCACCCGTAAGTCCTTTACCCGGTTTTTATTTAGCTCTCTCTTATCCTCTATATGTAACATAGCCCCGTATCTACGGGGCTTTATCTTTTTACGCAAAAAAGCCAGGCATCGACATACCCGGCTCTTATTCACATAAATGATAAGGAATAAACTAAACCACTCTTTGAGGATAAAACATCGTACCAAGCACGGTTTTTGTGTAGCTTAGTAAAAACAAAGATTATGGCGACTCGTTTTTCCGACCTTATTAATAGCGATAAGCCTGTGCTGGTAGATTTTTCTGCTGAATGGTGCGGCCCCTGCAAGATGATGGCACCCATACTGCAAGAGCTGAAAAGTAAAGTGGGTGATAAAGCCACTATCATAAAAATAGATGTGGACCAGAACCCTGCTGCTGCCAATGCCTACCAGATACAGGGCGTGCCTACGCTGATACTCTTCAGGAATGGGCAGGTGAAATGGCGGCAGAGCGGTGTAGTACCGGCTAACATGCTGGAACAGGTGATACAGCAATATGCATGACTAATGCTCGCGGCCTAATAAATAAGTAGCCAGGTCAAACAATGGCTTTTTGCGTACGCTGACTACGGCTGCTTCTTCCAGGCAGTGGAAGGCCATATCCGAATAATGCTTTACGGCATCCCTACATGCCTGGTCGGCACCGGTATTGCCAAACAGCGAGAGCATAGCAGGCACTTTGCTTTCATCATCGCGGGTAAGCAGTGTGCCGATAGCTGTATGTTGCAGGTGGTTAGCATTTTCCTGTGCTTTCAGTAATAAGTACGTTTTCTTATTGGCTTTAATATCGCCACCGGTTTGCTTGCCCGATTTGCGCGGGTCGCCAAAGGCATCGAGGTAGTCATCATGTAGCTGGAAGGCGATGCCCAGGTTCTTACCAAACTCATATAGCTTGGCAGCCGTGCTTTCACTGGCACCACCCAGCAAGGCCCCCATCTTCAGGCTGCAAGCCAGCAATACCGATGTTTTAAGGGTTATCATCTCGATGTATTCCTCTATAGTCACATCATCACGGTTCTCAAAGTCCATATCCAGTTGCTGGCCTTCACATACTTCTATCGATGTTTTATTGAACAGGTGCAGTATCTGCGGCAGTGCCGTTTTGATGCTCGCGAGGTGGTCGTAGGCATAGATAGCCATCACATCGCCGCACAGTATGCCCGATGTAAGGCCGTTACGCTCGTGTATAGTGGTTTTGCCACGGCGCAGCGGGGCTTTATCCATTATGTCATCGTGTATCAGCGTAAAGTTGTGAAACAGCTCTACCGCCATAGCTGCATGCCAGGCATCTTCATTTATATCGCCAAACAGCTCATTGCTCATCAGGCTGAGCACCGGGCGTACCCGCTTGCCACCAATGGTCATGAAATAACGGCAGGGTTCGTACAGCGTACCGGGCCTGTCGGGGAAAGGCATGGTATTATTCAGGCGTTCTTCAAAAAGCGTAACCAGTTCGCTAAAGCTATGCATATGTATTGTATAGGAGCCCCTCCTATCCTCCCCCAAGGGGAGGGACAAAAGACGGAAGGTTGAATTACCATCTTCCACCTCCTCTTGGGGGAGGCCGGGTGGGGCTATTATTTTTTTCGTTGTGTTTTTGTCTTTGTTTTCCGGGGTGCGGTTTGTTTAGGTTTATTGCTATCCTGCCTTTTTTTAGCGGCTGCTTTCTTGCTGCCGCGTTGTTCCGGCATGCCGGTAAGGTGGTAGTCTATCTGCCTTTTTTCAAGGTTAGCACTCATCACCTGCACCGTCACTTTAGCACCTACGGCAAAGCGCATACCGGTATAGCGACCCACTAGAGCATACTCCCCTTCTATCAGTTCAAAATCATCCACATCTTTCAGGTCTACCAGCGATACCATGCCCTCGCATTTGTGCGCTACGGTCTCTGCCCAGAAGCCAAAGCTCGCAACGCCACTTATCACTGCCTCAAACTCTTCGCCAATGTAATCCTGCATAAACTCTACCTGTTTATACTTATTACTGGCACGTTCGGCTTCCATAGCGCGGCGTTCCTGCTCGCTACAGTGGCGGCATTGCTGTTCCAACTGCTTGATGGGTTTTATCTCATCGTTCAGGCACTGTTCCAGCACACGGTGCACCAGCACATCGGGATACCTGCGGATGGGCGATGTAAAGTGGCAGTAATCGGCAAAGCCCAGGCCGTAGTGGCCAATGTTCTCTGTAGTATATACCGCCTTCGCCATCGTACGGATGCCCAGGCTTTCCAGCACATGCTGTTCGGGTTTGCCCTGCACCATTTGCAGCATCTCGTTGAAAGACTTTGCTATGCTTTGCGGACTGTTCATATCGAACTTGTACCCAAACCGCGCCGCGAATGTACTGAATATTGCCAGTTTACTTTCATCGGGCACATCGTGCACACGGTACGGGAAAGGCACCGGTTTATCTTTAAATGTAATATCTGATACATATTCTGCCACCGTACGGTTGGCCAACAGCATAAACTCCTCGATAAGCTGGTGGGCTTCTTTGCTTTCTTTTACTACGATGCCTATAGGCTTACCTGTATCATCCAGCTTGAACCTTACTTCCTGCGATGAGAAATTGATAGCGCCTTTTTTGAAACGCTGCCCGCGCAGGGTTTGTGCCATTTCATTCAGCACCATGATAACGTCTTTATGGTCGCCATCTGCCCCTTCTATCATTTCCTGCACTTCTTCGTAGGTAAAGCGGCGCACACTGCGTATCACCGTCTTGCCCAGCCAGTAGTCTTTTATCTTGCCTTTCTTATCAATCTCGAAGATGGCAGAGAAGGTATATTTATCCTCATTGGGACGAAGTGAGCACAGCTCGTTCGATAACCTTTCGGGCAGCATGGGCGCTACCCTATCGGGCAGGTACACACTGGTAGCACGCATATAGGCTTCTTTATCCAGTTCGCTACCGGGCTCTATATAATGGCTTACATCGGCTATGTGTACGCCTACTTCATACAGGCCGTTTTTCAGTGGCTTGAAGGAGATGGCATCGTCAAAATCTTTGGCATCTACAGGGTCTATGGTGATGGTGAGCGTACCACGCATATCGCGGCGCTTTTTAGCTTCTTTGCTATCTACACCTTCCGGATAACGGGCGGCTTCTTCCAGCACCTCATCGGGAAAGTGCAGTGGGAAACCATTTTCTACCAATATACCCTTCATAGCTATTTCATTGGCTGCCTCATTGGTCAGGATGGCTATCACCTCGCCTACGGGGTTCTTGGCCTTGCCTGTCCACTCTACTATTTTAGCCATCACATGGTCGCCATGCTTAGCACCATTCAGCAGGTGCAGGGGAATGTATATATCCACGGGCATCTTCTCGTTATCGGGCAGCATAAAGGCAAAGTGTTCCTTTACTTCCACCCTGCCGCTAAACTCGTTCTGCTTGCGTTTTATCACTTCGGTTATCACACCCTCGGGGCGGCTGCCAAACTTGCGGCCGAACTCCGGTATCTCCACCCGCACCTCATCGCCATTCAGCGCATTGCCCATATTATCGCGCTTTATCAGCACATCTTTTTCCAGCCCTTCCACTATTACAAAGCCCATACCGCCACGGGTAATTTCCAGCTTGCCGGTATAGCTGAGCCTGCCTTTACCGTCTTTCTTTTTCTTCTTGCTCATGGTTATGTCAATTCTATTGTTAGTATAAAGATAGTTGTTTGTTATTTAGTGCCTTACGGATGGTGTTATGTATATTTAAACAATACTTATGCTATGAAAAAAATCCTGCCACTGGTGTTGCTACTGCTTTGCTGCATAAATGGATATGCGCAGGAAGGCTATACGTTTGAAAGAATAACCGTAAACCTGACTGAAGATAAGCTGCACCCGGCACAGGTATTACGCACCCGAAAGCTGAATAAGTATAACAAGCCGGTGTATGAAGAGAATTACTACCTGTGCCACCCAACCACCCTTATAGGTTGCGACAGGGATAGCTCTGAGCTACAAAATATAGTGTTGTATGAATATATGAAGGATACCGTGCTTGTAAAAAAGACGACCTATAATGTACCCATGCAATCTTTGTATGTATTTGAGGATACAACTATCATCACATACAAATATGACAATGATGGTAAACTGACAGAAGAATTTAGTAGTCATTATGGACTACATCCATATCAAGGCTGTGTAGTGTATGAGGGATTAAGCTGGAATGACACGACGAATATTTATCATAAATACAACGGTGCAGGACTTCTATTGGAAGATATTATAGTAAGGGCGGAACGACCTGGACAGAATATGGTTGGCCACAGTCCTGAAGATAAAGTGAATTACTATTATGATAAAAGTAAGCGGCTGATACGTATGGAGCATTATAATATAGCTTCGATGGGACGGGATGAAATTTCTGAAAATAATGCAGATACTACGTTGACCTATATATTTACCTATACTTATCATACAGACAATTATATAGAAAAAGTAGTACGAATGAGGGGTGGACAAGCCGATACCGTCAACACCATTATACATTACAACGACCCATATCGCAATGTGCTACCCTACTTTGTAAAAACACCTGAAAGGTTTTACACCGTATATCTGTACGACCATAACAATAAACTACTAAGCGAGCGTACCTACGGCGGGGGTGATAATGTGCTGATGACGGAAAAGAAATATTGATGACGTGGGGGTGTAACAGGTGTATCAGTGTAACAAGTGATACAGGTGATACACTTTATTCTCTAATAGCATCATAGCAGCTAAATAGTATTGTCATGCAGCGCGAAGTGATAACGAAGCGTGGCATCTGCATAATGCATAATTGGACAAGCTGACTGCAATATACCCTGCAGATTCTTCGCTGCGCTCTGAATGACAGCCTTGATGACGGGGTGTAACAGGTGTATCAGTGTAACAAGTGATACACCTGACTTGTTTATTTCATCATATAGTAGCTATCTAATAGCATATCCTGATAATACACAAACCAACTACCTTTCTTATACACCCTCAATAAATACTATACTATTATTACCAGTAACCTATATATTCATATCAATAGTAAGTTATAAATCAATATAATACAACTAATATACTATTATCTATAATGAATTATATTATTGTATAATAGCTATAAATGTTTCAATAAAATATATAGGTACACAAGGATAGTGTCTATACTATTACCACTTATATAAATGAGGAACAGAGGTGTATCACTTGTTACACCTGTTACAGTGTTACACCCAGCTACATACCGTCATGGCGAGGGCGTATTTGCGAAGGCAAATATGTACCGTGGCCATCTCACGCAATGAGTACCCCCGTGTTTCTTGAGATTAGCTTCGCTACGCTTTTCGTAATGACGCGAGAGGAGGAATGAAGTGTAACAGGTGTATCACTTGTTACACTGTTACAGTGTTACACCTATTCGGGCAACAGGTACTCCCTATTCTCTGCTACTTCTTTTTCTACATAGCTCAGTATGCGGCTGTCAAACTGTGCATGGCCATTGAAGAGGAAGGCTACGCTGATGGGCAGTACCACTATCTGCACACCCCACTCTTTCAGCTTATCGGCATGCAGGTGCAGGCGGGCGGCATCTTTCTCGGTGGTTACTATCACCTTGTTTTGTGTATCCCAGTTGGCATAGGCCTCTTTTATTTCCTCCAGGTCGCGGCTCAGGAAATAGTGGTGGTCGGCGTAGGAAATGGTGTGTACATCCTTAGCCATATTGCCTACATAATTCACCAGCGGTTCGGGCTTGGCTATGCAGCATACCAGTATGGCATTCTTATCGCGCAGGTTCACCGCCTCGCGGGTAAACATATCATAGGGTTGCTCGTACTGTATCGTCGTGAAATATACCTGCTGGTGCGGCAACGGGTGGATGTGTTGCACCATCTCATCTGCGGTAGCCTTTGTCATATCCTTCGGGCATTTCGATACGATGATAATATCGGCACGCTTATAAGCATTGCGGCTTTCGCGCAGGGTGCCTATGGGCAGTATATGGTCTTTATAAAACGGCTTTGAATAGTCGGTTATCAGTATGTTGATGCCCGCCTTTACAGAGCGGTGCTGGTAGGCATCGTCCAGCAATACGGCCTCTACGTGAGGGCGCAGTTGCAGCAGGCGGGGTATGCCCGTTATGCGTTCTTCCGCCACGCTTACCGTCAGGTCGGGAAACTTCATATGGTATTGCATCGGCTCATCGCCTATGCGCAGTGCATTGGTATCGGCATCGGCCAGCTGAAAACCCTGTGTACGTCGTTTATAGCCCCGGCTCATGGTAGCTACGCGAAACTGGTATTGCAGCAAGCGTACGAGATATTCCACATGCGGTGTTTTACCCGTACCACCTACGCTCAGGTTGCCCACTGTTATCACCGGCACGCTAAACTGTATGGAAGAATAGACCCCGCTATCGTACAGCCTGTTTCGCAGCCATACCACCGCACCATATATCAGCGCGAAGGGGTATAAAAATATCTTTACAAAAGAGAAAAATGGTTTCATAATAAGTTAGCATTTCGCAGGGCATACTCCAGTATCTTCTCCTGCGGGTTGAAGGGTTTTACTTTATCCAGCCTCAGGTAAGCAATACCCTCATGCACCAATAGCTGTTTATCTTCCGGCACGGGCAGGCCCTGCTCCATGTACGAGAAGCTACCCGCTTCCAGCACACAGCTTTCGGGCATCAGGCCTATCAGTTCGCTGCCTTTCAGGGTTACGCCTATTTCATTAGCCAGTAACGTACAGGCTTCCCATACCTTTAGCGGAGAAGTAATGCGGTAATCGAGCAGGTTCATAGATACCTGCGCACATTCAAAATCGACCATGTACCAGCCTATGGCACGCAGCTTTGGCAGCAGTCCTTGTTTCTTTACACGTACACCGTTCTCGTTAGTCATGTACCCACGCTCGCGTATCCTGTCGGCTATATAGTTGGCTTTCTCTACATCCTGCGTGTTCAGCGATATATTGAAGGCTACCAGCACATCCCTCGCCCCCATTACCGTAGCACCTGTAGCGGCGTTGAAGGTGGCAGGGCCATAATCGGGCTGCCATTCGGGGGTGTTCATTTTCTTTTCAAAACCTTCGTACTGGCCTTTGCGTATATCGGGCAGCGCACGGCGGTAGTCGCTCTTAGCTGAATGTTCGTAGAGGTACACGGGTATCTGCAAATCGCGGCCTACCCTTTCACCCAGTTCATGAGCATATGCATTAGCTTCTTCCATGCTCATACCCTTTAGCGGCACCAGCGGACATACATCGGTAGCGCCTATGCGTGGATGCACGCCATCTTGTGTGCGCATATCTATCACTTCGGTAGCCTTCTGTATGGCATTGTAGGCAGCATTCACTACGGCTTCCGGCTCACCGGCAAAGGTCATAACCGTGCGGTTGGCCGCCGGGCTTATATCTATATGCAGCAGGCTGGCACCGGCCGTATGGCGTATGGCGTCGGCTATGGCTTGTATCTTCTGTTCATCCCTACCCTCGCTGAAGTTGGGTACACATTCTAAAACACGCATGGCGGTAAATGTAGGAAAACAATAAGACTTGTTAAATGATGGTTACGTTATTGCCATACAGCTAAAAGCTATAGATATTTATGGCATGAACCGGATAAAACACCCCGTAGTACTGGAAGGCAAACGCGTAAAACTGCTGCCGCTGGAAGATACCTATTTTGATGAGTTGATAGCCCTGTCGACCAATAAAGATGTGTGGGAATTCCTGTCCAT
>JANLJF010000143.1 GCA_029255605.1 Azovibrio restrictus | reverse complement strand
AACAGCGATTTTAGTGCTACCGAACGAGATATACTATACAAGGTCATTTTCGAGTTAAAAAAGGACATGACCGACATAAAGCAATTGCTTTTTGAACTGACACACCAACCCGGTGGCTTCACAGCTCCTGTGTTGCCCGATAGCGGCTCTTATGTTCCAGCCTATCCCGCAGAACATATTACTCCCGCTGGCAACAACCCGATCATTCTATCTGCTCCTTCCGAACATCGCCAGGTAGACCATCATGAAGAAGTAGAAGAATCGTTGATGCTGAGCGACCGTGAAAAGGAATTTATTATCAAATCGCTTAAAAAACATAAAGGGCGCAGGCGCGATGCAGCTAATGAATTGGGCATTTCAGAGCGTACCCTGTACCGTAAAATCAAAGAATACGATATTAAAGAGTAATTTTAAGCGACACTCATGCACAGGTTATATCTTTTTTTAATACCCGTACTCATATTCTTTTGCAGTGGTTGTGGTGTGTATAGCTTCACCGGTGCCAGTATAGCCGGCAAAACGCTGAATATGCACGTGTTGGAAAACCGGGCACGCAACGTAGTACCTACGCTTAGTCCGTAGCTCACATCCAAAATACGTAGTCGTATACTCACGCAAACCGGTCTGGCACCTGTCAATACTGATAATGCAGACTATGATATATCGGGCACCATTACGGCTTATGAAGTAACCATATCGGGTGTACAGAACACGCAGCAGGCTAGCCAAAACAGGCTTACGATATCGGTTAACATAAACTTTAAAAACAAACTCGACGAAAAAGCCGATTTTACACAAACATTTACCCGCTTTGCCGACTTCCCGGCCACCCAAACCATACAATCGGTGGAAACGACCCTTATCGAAACCATAGGAAATCAGCTGGCAGATGATATCTTTAATAAAGCATTTGTAAATTGGTAGTAGCTTTACAGACTCATGATAACCTCTTCTTCCATACAATACATCTCAAGGGTACTGGCCGAACCGGAACATATTTCGGAAGCAGATAAAGAAAGCATTGCAGCGCTCACGCAGGCCTATCCGTATTTTGTACCGGCACGTTATATGGAAGCTGCAAACGAACATCGGGCACAGCCCTATTCTGCCCCTATGATGTCTATGATGCAATTGTACATGGGCAACTGGTTGCTGTATTGCCAGTTTTTACAGGCGGCTGTTGGTGGGCACGAGCCAATACCGGCACCACCGCAGGCTACAGCGCCACAAAAACCAGCAGAACCGGAACAAAAAGAAACAATTGTAACTGCTGCGCAGGAACCTGCCGTTCCCGAACAGGTGATAACACCCGTGGTAGCCAATGCATTAGCAGAAACCCTGCCTACAGAAGAACCCGTAATAGCTGCGCAACCCCAACAAACGGAAACAATTGAAGCAGTAGCGCAGGAAACGGAACAAAATGGAACAATTGCTGAAGAAGTGCCATCATTCGATGTGCCGCCACAGCTTGAAACGATAGAAGAAATACAGCCGGAACCGATTGCGGAAACACACGCACCTCAGCAAAAACCTCTTCCTGAGCATCCGCTTACAGAAGATAACGAGGCTTTTATACTGCCCATATATACGGAAGACTACTTTCTGCACCAGGGCATGCATGTATCCAACAACATACCTGCCGACCTGCCGGGCATACACGATGAAGGCAAACAGCTGATGGTGGTGATGAGCTTTTCTGAATGGCTCAACTACTTTAAGACACGCAAACAGAAGGAAGCCGACGAGGAAGAAGATAGAAAAGCAGTAAAAACCATGTGGCAGAAAGAAAAACTGGCTGCCGCTCTGGAAGAAGAAAATGATGAGATACCTGAAAAGGTATTTGAAATGGCCGTAAACTCCATTACTAAAGAAGACGACCTGGTAAGCGAAAGCCTTGCCGAAATACACTTTATGCAAGGCAGGCACGATAAGGCCATTGAAATGTATCGTAAATTAAGTTTGCGTAATCCGCAGAAAAAGGCTTATTTTGCCCGGAAAATCGAAATTATTTTAAAAGAAAAACAATCATGATCGCATTAATCACCATAGTTATATTATTGGCTTGTGCAGTACTGGCATTCTTTATCCTGGTTCAAAACCCTAAAGGTGGTGGCCTTTCCGGTACTTTTGGCAGCATTGGCACCCAGGTGATGGGCGTTAAGCAATCTACCGATGTAATGGAAAAAGGCACATGGACTACTATGGGTATCATAGCCCTGTTGTGCATCGTATCTGTTATGTTCTTCGAAACACCGAAGGAAGTACAGGATATGAAGAAAGCACAGCGTAACAGCGCGCCTGCACAGCAACAACAGCAAGGTGGCCAGCAAGCACCTGCTACCGGCAAATAAGCTGAATAATTTATTTCTTTATAACGTACCTGCTCTGTAATATTGAGCAGGTATTTTTTTGCACTTATGGCGGCTAATAGAAAGAGAAAACGCTCCCCCCTCTTATGGATAGGCTTACTTATATTGGCGCTCGGGCTATTCGCTGCCTATAAGGTGTTTGGCCCCAATACGGGCAAGTTATCACAGGGCGAATACCTGTACATCCGCACCGGCGCTACTTACGAAGATGCAAAGAAGTCTTTACAAGATGGCAACTACCTGGGTGATATGTGGAGTTTCGAGCTGCTGGCAAAGCAGGCAGGTTATCCGGCACGTGTAAAAGCTGGTAAATACAAGATAATCCGTGGCATGAGCAACTACAACATAGTGCGCATGCTACGCTCCGGCAGGCAAACACCGGTTAAGCTGGTCATTAATAAAGTACGCACCAAGCAAGACATTGCCCGCCTTATTGGTACCCAGTTGGAAGCGGATTCCAACAAGCTGCTGCAGCTATTATCAGACAGTGCCTTCTGCGCCACTTATGGGCTGGACACCAATACCATCATGTGCGCCATCATTCCGGATACTTACGAGTTTTACTGGAATACCGGTGCAGAAAAGGCTTTCAACAAGATACACGACAACTACAAGGCATTCTGGAATGATAGCCGCAAGCAACTGGCTGCCGCTAAAAAGCTATCACCTCAACAAATAGCCATCATTGCATCTATAGTAGAGGAAGAGACTAATATGAATGATGAAAAGGGCAATATAGCCAGTGTGTACATCAATCGCTACAACAAAGGCATGCGGCTGCAGGCTGATCCTACCGTGAAATTCGCAGTGGGCGACTTTGGCTTACGCCGCATTATGGGTGTTCACTTACAAACCGTATCTCCCTACAATACCTATATGAATAGCGGGCTACCACCCGGCCCCATCTGCACCCCATCAAAGAAAACACTGGATGCAGTACTGAACAGCCCATCAACCGACTACATATACTTCTGCGCCAAGGAAGACTTTAGTGGCTATCACCGCTTTGCTTCTAACTATGCTGACCACATGAAAAATGCCAGGCTATACCAGCAGGCATTGAATGCAAGAGGAATACATTAATTACTCCACATCATACAAATGCCGGTCTTTCTTAAAGAAGAAAGTATAATAAACAGCCAGTACCGCCAGTCCCGATATAAATAACGATGCAGCATAGATGCGGAAGTCTTTACCATTGAATTCGCCCAACATCCATATGGAATTAGCCAGTATCCAGCAGCACACCGCAATATTGTGATATAGCTCCGCCCTTATTTTCCTCGAACGCCACAGGATGTAAAAGGCCACAAATACGGTAGGGAATATCATAAACACCCCACCCGGCTTAAATTCCAATGCCCAGCAGGTATCTTTTACCAGCCATAGTAATATATGGCCATTCTCTATCCAGCGATAGCTTTGGGTTACCTTTACCTCCCTGGGGGTACTGCTTTCCATAGTGCAAGATTAAAATGTAAACGGCAAATATTAAAACACGTCTATACATAAAGCAAATTAACATACATGTATATCAATTCATTTTTCAATCTCATTAAGTACCTGTAACTTTGCGGCAAATTTGGATTCCCAAAAAATTAAACAAAATATAAAATGAGTAAAGTAAAAGTTGCCATTAATGGTTTTGGCCGTATCGGCCGCCTGGCTTTCCGCCAGATCTACAACATGGACGGTATCGAGGTAGTTGCTATCAACGACCTGACTAAACCAGAGGTACTGGCGCACCTGCTGAAGTACGATACTGCACAGGGCCGTTTTGGTGTAGAAGTAAAACATACCGACGATGCTATCGTTGTAAATGGCAACACTATCAAAATATATGCTCAGAAAGACCCAGCACAAATCCCCTGGGGCCAGCACGGTGTTGACGTGGTACTGGAGTGCACAGGCTTCTTTACAGATGCTGAAAAAGCACAGGCACACATCACTGCAGGCGCTAAGCGTGTAGTTATCTCTGCACCTGCTACCGGCGACCTGAAAACTGTAGTTTACAACGTGAACCACAACATACTGGATGGTAGCGAAACAGTTATCAGCTGCGCTTCCTGCACTACCAACTGCCTGGCACCTATGGCTAAGGCCCTGAACGACAACTTCGGTATCGTTACAGGTATCATGAGCACTATCCACGCTTATACCAACGACCAGAACACACTGGATGCACCGCACCCTAAAGGTGACCTGCGCCGTGCACGTGCTGCTGCTGCCAACATCGTTCCTAACTCTACAGGTGCTGCTAAGGCTATAGGCCTGGTACTGCCTGAGCTGAAAGGCAAACTGGACGGTGGTGCACAACGCGTACCAACTATCACAGGTTCATTGACTGAACTGGTAACGGTACTGGGTAAAAAAACAACTGCTGAAGAGATCAACGCTGCTATGAAAGCTGCTGCAAACGAAAGCTTTGGTTACAACGAAGATGAGATCGTATCAAGCGATATCATCGGTACATCATTCGGTTCTCTGTTTGATGCTACACAAACGAAAGTAATGACCGTAGGTGACCAACAACTGGTAAAAACAGTAAGCTGGTACGATAACGAAATGAGCTATGTTTCTCAACTGGTTCGCACTGTGAAATATTTCGCAGGCCTGATATCTAAATAATCTTACCATTACATATGAAACGCTACCTTCGCAAGGTGGCGTTTCTTTTTTAAAACTATACTATAGCATGAGCACTTTCAGCAATCATAACTTCAAAGGACAAAAAGCACTGGTGCGTGTAGACTTTAACGTACCTATAAAAGAAGGCAAGATAACCGACGATACACGTATCAAGGCTGCCCTGCCTACTATTAAGAAGATATTGGCAGATGGCGGCAGCGTAGTGCTGATGAGCCACTTTGGCCGTCCACATAAAGACATAGAAAAGAAGCCGCACCTGACGCTGGCCGATTTTACCCTGAAGCCTGTGGCCGACCACCTGGCTACCCTGCTTGGTACCGATGTGCAGTTTGCAGACGATGCGATAGGCGAAGATGCACAAAGCAAAGCGACTGCACTGCAAGCCGGCCAGGTATTGCTGCTGGAAAACCTGCGCTACTATAAAGAAGAAGAAAAAGGCGATCCCGCATTTGCAGAGAAGCTTTCTAAATACGGTGATGTATATGTGAACGATGCCTTTGGCACCGCACACCGCGCACATGCATCTACAGCTATCATTGCCAACAACTTTGAAGCTGGCAAGAAAATGTTTGGTCTGCTGATGGAAGCGGAAGTAGCGGCTGCAGAGCAGGTACTGAACAATGCACAAAAGCCATTTGTAGCCATCATAGGTGGCGCAAAGGTTTCTGATAAGATACTGATCATTGAGAACCTGCTGGAAAAAGCAACCGATATCATTATAGGTGGTGGTATGGCTTATACTTTTTTCAAAGCGCAGGGCGGCCACATCGGCAATTCACTGTGCGAGGACGACAGGCTGGAAACGGCTAAAGAACTGATGAAGAAAGCCAGCGATAAAGGCGTATGCATACACCTGCCGGGCGATAGCATACTGGCCGACAAATTTGCTGCCGATGCCAATACCTCTTCTGCCATCAACACAGAGATACCAGATGGCTGGATGGGACTTGATATAGGGCACCTGGCTTGCGATACCTTCAGCAAAGTGGTGAAAGAAGGTAAGACCATACTGTGGAACGGCCCGATGGGTGTGTTTGAAATGGAAAAATTCCAACATGGTACTAAATGCATAGCCGATGCAGTAGCAGAAGCTACGGCAAACGGTGCTTACTCACTGGTAGGTGGCGGCGATAGCGTAGCCGCTGTAAACAAGTTTGGCTATGCTGATAAGGTAAGCTATGTATCTACAGGCGGTGGTGCACTGCTGGAGTTCTTTGAAGGTAAAGAACTGCCGGGTATAGCTGCGATAAAGAAGTAAAAATGGGAGTATATATTTTAAAAAGCCATAGTTTTCGCTATGGCTTTTTATTATTTTGGGCAAAAATATATTGATGAAAACTTTTCTGACAACCTTATTAATAGCACTATCAATACATGTATCTGCGCAGATAAAAGCAGTTACAGAGCAGGGAGAAGAAGTAATACTTAATACTAATGGGACTTGGAAATATTTAAAACAAACACCTTCCTACACAACAACTATAGATACACAAAGCTTTAGCAAAGATAAAAATGCAACTTTCCTTGTTAAAGGCACCAAAATCGGCTACGGCGTTTATATCGATCCAAAAAAATGGAGATTCAAGTCGGATAAAGAGGACAATGCTGCATACGAATATCAATTCACATTAAAAGAAGGAGATGCTCAAGCCATGATTATACCGGAGAAAATCGAACTTACTATGGAGTTGATGAAAATGGCTGCGTTGGAAAATGGGAAACAGGTTGCCCCAGATATACACATTACTCATGAGGAAATAAGAAAAGTAAACGGGCATGTAGTTACAATGCTGGAATTACGTGGCACTATCAAAAGCCTGCCTTTTGTCTATATTGGCTATTATTATGTAGGTGAAGCTGGTACGATACAGTTCATAGCATATACAACAGAGAAGCTGCTCAATGAAAATAGAAAAGAGATGGAAACGCTTCTTAATGGCTTAGTATTATTAAAAGAATAAAATGAAGCAACTGCTTATCAACAAACTTAGAAAAATACTCTACTCCGAAACGTACTAACCGCATACACGGAATTTTGATACCAAAACTAAGCAGTAACATCAATGAGAATTTTAAAGTCCGCGGAATGGCGGGCTTTGCATTTTAGAAAAACTGTGAAAAACATCGATTAACTTCATATAAACATTTATCACATGAAGCCTATAATACTGTGCATCTGCTTTTTATCGCTGCTCATATGTTATAGTCCTGCAAAAGCACAAAATACTTTTGCACCCGTTGGAGCCGAATGGCACCATACCCAACGTTTTGGCACCTTTCATGAATATGTATTGGATGAAGGTATGTATTACGGCAAACGATGCCGTAGGATAGTACAGAAAGCATATACCGATTCTTTCCACTACCATATCGGCGTTCGTATACAGGACAGAGATACATTATACGTCTACAATAATGAGGACACAGTATTTGTATATAATCAGATATTCTCAAAGTTTACACCCCTATATATATTCAATGTAAATGCAGGTGATACCATCACAACCCCGGTATTGGAAGCTAATGGCTCTTTTACCAACCTCGGAGATAGTACTTTCAGTATTGTTATCGACTCTGTAAAAATGGTACTTTACGATACTACTTATTTAAAACAGTCTTTAGCCATTCTATAGAAGTAACTGGAAAAGTACAGGAAGCATGGTTTGGAAACTGCTATATAGAAAAATTAGGTTCGGTTGAAACTGCTTTCTGGCCGGGATGCAAAGGCTGTGTGTATATTTTATCGGATATACCGCCATGGCCCAATAGCATGCGATGCTATGAAGATAATAGCGTAAGCATTAAACTCACTACAGGCGACTGCCTTTCGGGAATACCAACCAATGACATATCACATATTCAAAAAACATGGGCCAGCATCATTCCCAATCCAGCGGGCAACTATGTTACGATTACAAGCGATGCTCCATTTGACAAAGTTTATATCGTAAATACATTAGGCCAAACCGTATATAGTGAACTATGCGCCCTGTCTAAACAAAAACAGGTCAATACAGCGCATCTGCCTAATGGATTATACATTATAAACATTGTACAGCAAGACAACGTACTACATCGTACCAAACTTCAAATACAACACTGATCTGATACTAAAAGACGAAAAATGCCATACTCCGAAACACTCGCCAACCGCATACGCGAAGCCTTGATGCATATAGAAGACCTGGAAGAGAAAACCATGTTTAGCGGTATGTGCTTTATGGTGAATGGGAAAATGTGCATCTGCGTAAATGCAGATGGCATTATGTGCCGTGTAGATCCTGAGAGGTATGATGAATTGATCGAGCGCCCGGGCACCCGTCTTATGGATATGAAAGGCAAACCCATGAAGGGCTACCTGTATGTAGATACGGAAAACATAAAAAAGAAAAGCGAGCTGGACTACTGGATACAGCTATGCCTCGACTATAACCCCAAAGCAAAAGCCAGCAAGAAGAAACAGTAGCAGCTGCATTTTTCATTATACCTGCATTACACATAACGATATTGCAACAATTGCCCCACCCCATAACTTGCAGTTACGATGAAAACACAACTCATTACCATAGCTGTTTTTGCAATGGCTTTTCAGGCCAACCTGGTGAAGGGCCGGCTGGAAGCTGATGGCATACCTGCCTTTATACAGGATGAACACAGCGTGCAAACCACCCCGATGCTGACCAATGCTATTGGCGGTGTAAAGCTGCAGGTAAAGGATGAAGATGTACCGATGGCGGTGGCACTACTTCGATACACCGGCTATCGTACGGTATTTGATACCCCACCCGTTCCGGAAAAGAAGGAGGCGCATATACTGGTAAGGTTCCTGAAGTTTATATTGGCTGCCGGTGCAGTGCTGGCATGGGCTTATGCTTGCAGGCCAAAGTAATTTTTAAACAGCCACCGTTTCAGTAACTTCATAACATGGAATTTGGCAAAGTACCTGAAAACGAACTGGACACAATAGACTTCACGCTGCCGCCCGACCCGAAAGTTACCACCGAGGTGTTGAAGAAGGGCAAAGGCAAAACAAAATTCTTCATTGGTTGTGCCAAATGGGGCCGTAAAGACTGGGTGGGTAAGCTATACCCTGTTGGCACCAAAGAAAAAGACTTCCTCGAGTATTATGCAAAGCTGTTCAACGCTATTGAGTTCAACGCTACGTTTTATAAATCGCCTGCCCCGGCTGATGTGCTGAAATGGAAAAGCAAAGTGCCAAAGGGCTTTAAGTTCTACCCCAAGTTTCCGCAGGTTGTAACCCACCTCAAGCGGTTGAAAAACACCGGGCCGGAAGTAGATGCATTTCTGCATTCCATTATGGAGTTTAAAAACAACCTCGGCCCCATTTTCCTGATGCCGCACCCGGGCATGGGCTTGAAACAGCGCGAGGCTATTGAAGACTTCATCGGCCATTTCCCGAAAGATGTAGACATGTTCCTGGAGCTGCGCCATGAAGACTGGTACACCAGCGGCGAGGGATACGATATAGAACTGTATGAATTCCTTCGCAAGCAAAAGCGCGGCACTATTATTACCGATGCCGCCGGCCGCCGCGATTGTGTACATATGCACCTGAGCACACCGGAATGCTTCATCCGTTTTGTAGGCAACTCGCTTCACCGTACTGATTATGAACGGATAGACGACTGGGTGCAACGCATTAAAAAATGGATGAAAGAAGGGTTGGAAACCTGCCATTTCTTTATGCACCAGCACGAAGAGCTGCATTCTCCTGAATTAATTAAATATTTAATAGAACAGATGAACAAACACATCGGTACCGAGCTGGAGCCACCTAAAATGCTGTATGAAGGTGGGCTGTTTGATTAAATATAAAAATAAAGCAATACGTGCATTTTTTATTTGGGATGAAATAATTCCCCATTGAGTAATTGGGCAATAAAAGCTATCTTCGCCCCCGTATTTTAAAACTTTCGCAGTCATGAACTTGCATGAATATCAAGCCAAAGAATTATTAAAGCGCTATAATGTACCTACGCAAAGTGGTATAGCTGTTGAGAATGTAGATGATGCGGTAAAAGCATACAAACAAATATCTACAGAATCGGGTACCAAATTTGCCGTAGTGAAGGCTCAGATACACGCCGGTGGCCGTGGTAAGGGTACTATGAAAGAAGTGCCGGAGCAAAACGGTGTAAAGGTGATAAAGAGCGCTGAAGATGTAGAAACAGTAGCTAAGAATATACTGGGCAATACCCTTGTAACGATACAAACAGGTGCTGCGGGGAAAAAAGTAAATAAAATACTGATAGCTCAGGACATGTATTATGATGGCCCCAGCGAGCGTAAAGAGTTTTACCTCTCTATACTGCTGGACCGTACCAAGAAGCAAAACGTAATCATGTACAGCACCGAAGGCGGTATGGACATTGAAGAAGTAGCACACCACACTCCTGAAAAAATATTCAAAGAGTGGGTAGCACCAAACATGCCCCTGCAAGCGTTCCAGGCTCGTAAAATAGCCTTCAACTTTGGCCTGAGCGGCGATGCTTTCAAAAACATGGTGAAGTTTGTAACCAACCTGTACAACGCATACGTTGGCCTGGATTGCGCTATGCTGGAAATCAACCCGCTGTTCAAATCGGCTGACGACAAAATATTTGCGGTAGACTGCAAAATGAACCTGGATGATAACGCACTGATGCGCCATCCTGACCTGGCAGATATGCGCGATAAAAGCGAAGAAGACCCTACGGAAGTAGAAGCAGGCGAACACAATCTGAACTATGTGAAACTGGACGGTAACGTAGGTTGCATGGTAAATGGTGCCGGTCTGGCTATGGCTACCATGGATATGATTAAACTGGCGGGGGGTGAGCCTGCAAACTTCCTGGATGTAGGAGGTACTGCAAACGCACAAACTGTAGAAGCCGGTTTCCGTATCATCATGAAAGACCCTAACGTTAAGGCTATCCTTATCAATATCTTTGGTGGTATCGTTCGTTGCGACAGGGTGGCTGCGGGTGTTATCGAAGCTTACAACAACATGGGCAATATCAACATTCCTATCATCGTTCGTCTGCAAGGTACCAACGCTGAAATAGCGAAAGAACTGATAGAGAATAGTGGCCTGAAAGTACAATCTGCTATCTTGCTGAGCGAGGCTGCAGACCTGGTACAGAAGGCTATCAACAACTAATACAAAAGAAAAACAATCACAGGTAAAGCTATCTCTTACGGGATAGCTTTATTTTTGTAGCAGAACCTTAAAACACGGGATATGAAAGACATATTCAATAAAGTGACCGAGAAAGTATCGGATGCCAAAAACAGTGTACTGGATAGCTTCAGCCTGGAAAGTCTATCAGAGAAGTTTACAGGTATGACAGATGCCGCAAAGGAGAAAGCCACAACCTTTACAAATGAACTCATATCCTTATCTCCTATCCTGGAAGAAATGGGTTTTAAGACCACAGGCATATCTATAACAATGGGTTTGCCACCAGATGTTACTTTTCAATTTGTAAAAGGAGACGATGTGTCGCCTGAGCGCAGAAGAGAACTGCTAGAGCTGCATAAGGATAAAGCGATGCTAGGTACCATTACTAAGATGCTGGTAACAACAGATGAATATCAGGACAAGCTAAAGCTGGGCTCTTTCCACTTCAGCACTATCGATCTGTGCATCGGCCTTACACCCGGCGTAACCATACAATTAACACCTAAAGGATAATGAGAAGAGCGCTTATGAAGCGCTCTTTTTTATGAAGTTTAACCCTGCAACCACTGTATAGCAGCCTCCACACAGCGCTCCCCATCGATAGCCGCACTTACAATACCGCCTGCATAACCCGCACCTTCGGCACATGGATATAGCCCTTTTATTTGCGTATGTTGTAATGTCTCTTTATCGCGGGGTATGCGTACGGGCGAACTGGTGCGCGATTCTGTAGCTACCAATACTGCTTCATTGGTATAATAGCCTTTCATCTTTTTACCGAAGTCGGCCATGGCAGCTTTCAGTGCTTCGTTCACATCTTTGGGCAATACATCTTTTATAGCTGCACTGTGTATGCCCGGCAAGTAAGAACAATCGGGCAAGGTGGATGATATTTTATTGGAAGTAAAATCGACCATGCGTTGCGCAGGAGCTACCAGCTTGCCACCTCCTACTTCAAATGCCTTCCGTTCTACCATTTGCTGGTAATGCATACCTGCCAGCGGGCCGGTGAAGCCATACTTTGCATAATCTCGTTCATCTACGGCTACTACCGTACCGGAATTCGCATATGGGTTATTACGCTTCGATGGCGACCAGCCATTTACTACTACCTCACCATGGTCGGTAGCAGCGGGGGCAATGATACCACCCGGACACATGCAGAAGGAAAATACACCGCGGCCAAACTCTTGCGCTACCACGCTATAGCTGGCAGGTGGCAGGTGCTCATCGCGAACAATACAATGATATTGCGCCTGGTCTACCAATACCTGCGGGTGCTCTATACGCACACCTAATGCAAAAGGTTTGGCTTCTATCCCTATCCCTTTATCGTGCAGCAGGGTAAATATATCGCGGGCAGAGTGGCCGGTGGCAAGAATTACGATGTCGCTGCTGTAGGTATCGCCATCAGCCGTTTTCACGCCCTTTACAGCGCCGTCTTTCAGCAATATGTCTGTTACTTTTTTATCAAACAGTACTTCGCCGCCACACTCAATTATCTGCTCGCGCATGGCGGTGATGATATGCGGTAGCTTATTGGTACCTATATGCGGGTGCGCCTCGTAAAGAATATTATCTTCTGCACCAAAGTGGTGAAACAGTTGCAGGATGCGCTGCACATTGCCACGCTTGGTGCTACGTGTATACAACTTACCATCGCTATAGGTGCCTGCCCCACCCTCGCCAAAGCAATAGTTCGATTCTGGGTTTACCACGCCTTCTTTATTCATAGCAGCCAGGTCGCGGCGGCGGCTACGCACGTCTTTACCACGCTCCAGCACTATGGGTTTATAACCAAGTACTATGGCACGTATCGCAGCGAACAACCCCGCAGGGCCTGCGCCTACTATCAGTAGTGGTGTCTTATTGCTTACATTTTGCAGCTCCGGGTCGAAGGCTGGTTGTTCCTGTACCTTCTCATCAATGAATACCTGTAGCTGCAGTATCACACGTGGCTGCCTGCCACGCGCATCTATCGATTTCTTCTGGATATGATAGCCGGTAATGCGGTTTGTCTTTACACCTGTTTCGTCAACTATATAACGTCTGATGCTGCGGTCGCTGGCGGCTTCTGCCGGTAGTACGGCAATGCTGATGTTCTTTATCATATTGCGTTAGGTTTTTATCCTAAAAGCAAAGAAGAGGCTATTGCCTCTTCTTAAAAATATTATGGATGGCTTTCTTTATACTTCGCTTTCACTTTGTCTAAGTGGTCTACAAATTTCTGCACATCGGGGTCGTAACCATAACCACCCTCTGCCAGTTTATTGCCATTCTCATCTATGTAGAAATAGAATGGTTGCGCATTCGCACCAAACTGTGATGCCTGTATATCTTCATTCCTGTCACCCACAGTTACTACCTGCGCACCCAGTATTTTAGAATAGTACTGTTTGTCTTTGGGCAGTTCTGTTTTATCATAATCGCAGTACAGTGATGCTACGATGAAGTCTTCTTTCAGGCGCTTTGCCACTTCCGGTTTCGACCATACCTGTGCTTCCATCTTACGGCAGTTCACACAGTTGATGCCCGTAAAGTCGAGCATGATAGGCTTCTTCAATATTTTCGCTGCTTCCAATGCTTCTTCGTATTCGAAGTAGGTAACCAGGCCCATGTTCTTCACCACAGGTGGTTCATATATCTTCATTTCTTCTACATACTTCACAGGTGCTACACCGTTGTTGCTTGATGCATGCGCATTGCCGCCACTACCACCTTCCGTCAGCACAAAGTCTTGCGTACCCATTGGCGGTACAAACTGGCTCATACCATTCAGCGGTGCACCCCACATACCCGGCAGCAGGTATACGGCAAATGAGAAACAGGTAATGGCTAAGAACAGTTTGAACAGGCCCACATATTCCTGGCCGTAGATATTTTTAGCAGGGGCATCATCGTGAGATAATTTCAGCTTCCCCAGCAGGTAGAAGCCCAACAATACCGCCAGTACGATCCATATAGCTATGAATATTTCCCTATCCAGCAGGCGCCAGCCTTGTGCCAGGTCTGCATTAGAGAGGAACTTCAGCGCCAGCATCAGCTCAATAAAACCAAGCGTCACTTTTATCTGGTTCAGCCAGCCACCTGAAGAGGCAATTTTATTCAGCATGCCGGGGAATACCGCAAACAGTGCAAATGGAAGTGCCAGGCCAATAGAGAAGCCCATCATACCGATGGTAGGGCCTACAATACCACCTTTACTCGTCAATACCAGCAACGGGCCAACGATAGGACCGGTACATGAAAAAGACACGATAACCAGTGTCAGGGCCATGAAGAAGATACCACCAAAGCTGCTAACACCCGCTTTCGCATCGGTCTTGCTGGTCCATGAAGATGGCAATGCTATTTCGAATGCACCGAGGAAAGAGATACCGAATATCACAAATACGGCAAAGAAGAACAGGTTGGCTATCCAGTTGGTAGAAAGGTTGTTCAGTGCATTGGCACCAAACAGTACAGATATCAATACACCCAATACGGTGAAGATGATGATAATGGAAAGCGAATAATAGATAGCATTGCGGATACCTTCTGCACGCGTCTTACTTCTTTTGGTAAAGAAGCTTACCGTGATGGGTATCATAGAATATACACACGGTGTAAGCACTGCCAGTATCCCCCCTGTAAGTGCCGCGAAGAACAACCATATCAATGATTTCTGCTCTTCTTTTGTTTCGCTGTTTGTTGTGTTTTGTTGCGGATTGTTATTATCAGTTGCCGCCGGGGCTACTATGGTGTTTTTTTTTACCGTATCTATTTCAGATGCAGCACTATCTGCTGCTACTGCAGTACCTGTAGCAGCGTTCGGCAGGGAGGGGTCATTAATGGTAAATGTGAATGATTTTGTTTTAGGCAATCCGGGGCCTGTTTTGTTACCCTGACCCAAGCGGGCCAATTGCGTGGTTGCA
>JANLJF010000142.1 GCA_029255605.1 Azovibrio restrictus | reverse complement strand
AAGACTGCTTTCTTTTGGAAACGTTGCAACACTGGCAATCGGAGTATTGTCTACATTGGCACTTTCGTTCATGGATGCAAAATCCAATGCTTCGGAGCTGACGGAGGAAATGAAAGCGGCAGATGAAATATTGAAGGATTTTGCAGAGAATGCATCTGGAGAACTTGGTAAATTCAATACACTTATTAATGTTATAGCCAGTGCCAATACTTCCTATGAACAAAAGAAAAGTGCTATTAACGAATTAAAGGAATTATATCCTCAATATTTACAGCAACTAAGTGATGAGGAATTTCTTGCTAATAAAACGGCACAAGCATATGAGAATATTGTATCGTCTATTTATAAAAAGGCAAGAGCACAAGCATATCAAAAAAAATATGATGAAGCAATAAAGGAGGAAATTGAATTAGAGGAGAAGATAAGAGAGAAAGCAATAGCAGAAAAGCCTGGGCCAGGATATGTTTATCGTAAAATTGGCAATAAAGTTGTCAAGCTCGAGACTTTTGAAATGAATGTTGACAAAGATATTGCAAGACAAGAGAAGGCAGAACTGGAAAAGCAATTGAAAACTGTACAGGAAAGAAGAGTACGCTATGGAAATGCTATACTCAACAATTATGTACCTGAGCAAAATGGAATGCTGCATAATACTCAATACTTACCTAAGCCACCACTGAGGTATGAAGGCATCAAGCAGGAGAATATAGAAGCCCTATCGCTATACAATACCACACCGGAATCGTTTACCCCGAAACCGGTAGATACAAGTGACGCTGAGGAAGAATATAATAAAATAAAGCAGCGCGAAGCCGATGCGAAAACCCGCCGAAAGCAAAATACACTGGATGCCATTTCTGATTACCAAACACTGGCCCAAAGTGTAGCGGATGCCTATAATACTATAGTACAGGTGCAGATAAATGCACTGGATAAAGAAATAGCCATACGCGAAAAGCGGGTAGAGGCTGCACAGAAACTGGCAGAGCGTGGCAATGTGGAAGCCCTGCGTATGGAGGAAGAACGCCTGAGGCAGGCGCAGAACATGCGCGAACAATTTGCCCGCAGGCAACAGATAGTGAACTCGGCCATAACGGTATCGAATGCGATAGCGGCGGTGGCACGTGCGGCGCTGGAAGGTGGTGGCTTTGGTTCGGCAGCAACGATAGCGGCGCTGATAGCTGCACTGGCTGCGGGTTATGCTGCGGTATCGAGCATGAGCAGTGATAATGCATTTGCTGATGGCGTGGTAGACTATAAAGGTAAAGGCGGCCCGCGGGATGATGCCAACTGGGTGCGTATATCGAGCGGGGAAAGTGTGATAACGGCAGATGGTACGAAAGCCAACCGCCACATACTGGAAGCGATAAACAGCGGTGCGCAGTTTAAACTGATGAACCCGGCGCTGCCTTATACCATGCCTATGTTCCGCTCGCCGGATGGTAGTGGTGTGTATGCATCGGTACAAGACCTGGGCGCGCTGGAAGGCAAGCTGGATAGCGTAGTGAACGCCATAGAAGATAACCGGCTGCGGCAGAATATTTACTTCAATGAACATGGCGTAGGCATCATGACAGAGAAGGCAATGCGGAGAGATAGGAAAAGGTGGATGTAAAGTGAAATGCTAAATGCTAATATCGAAATCCTAAATCCTAAACCCTAAACCCTAAACCCGAATACTCCATACCCTTAAAGGGGCTTCTCTTATGATTGTATCCAATTCCCGATTACAAATGCCTAATACCTAATTCCCAAACATCACCAATGGAACTGAAACTATATATAAAACAAACGGAGGCTTACGATGTGAAGCGGGGGCAGGTGTATTATGATGTGCCCGCGGGCAGTGCCTATGTGCCGCAGAATGTTATCAATATGCCTGGCCAGTTGCCGGTGGGTAGCCGCCGTTGGCGGGATTATGGCAGCTATATAGACATCACCTCCGAAACCAGCAACCTCTATAAACTAAAACTGACATGGACGACGGAGCGCGATAACAGCGGCTTTGTGATACCCGGCTCGCTGCAGCAGCAGAAGAGCGCCAGTGGCACGCTGACCTTTGAAGGCGAAGCCTACCAACTGCTAAAACATTGGCTGATAGATGACATCAGCGCACCGCTGAACTGTGTGGATGTGAAGATAGCCCATGTGGGCTGCGGCGAATACCTGGACTATACCATAAAGAGCAGCGACCTGCGCTGGTCCGAAGGTAGTTATTGCACTTTTGATGTAACATTGAAACAGAAAGATGAAGCGCTGAACTGCATAAAAAGCACGATGATAGCTGATAACTGGCAAGGGTGGTTCCAGGAAGGGGATGGGATAAAAAAGAAACATCCGAGGTTTAGCTATTGCAATGAGCAACGCCCGAATGGTATGATGGTAATGCTATGGTGGAACATGGCTATATTGGGTTTGGTTACTTCATTGCTAATGATAGGCCTGCTGCCAGTGATATGGATTATCATTGGCATTGTGAATAGCATTGTATTTGCCATAAACTCGGTCATTAAATTTATAAATGCACTGGGAGCCAATGTGGAGGAGGTAAAATATATAGATAAGTTTCCCACAGCAGCTGATGTGCTGGATATTTTCCAGGAAATGTTTATTGAAAGTTCGGGGTGCGGCAGAGAGCATCCGGCGCCTTTGATCCGCGACTATATTACCAATGTATGTGATAAGTGCGGAGTGAAGGTGGATGGCAGCACTGCACCTATATTCTTTGCACAGCAGATAGAGATTGAAACATCGGGCAGGGGAATGATAACAGCAGATAATCCGCACTATAATGCCTGCTACCTATTTGCACAAACCAAAAGAGGCATACGCAGGTTTGAAACGCTGAACCTGTTTGCCAACCCCAGCATGAATACCACTGACTATTATATACAGGATAACAGCCCATTGCTGACACTGGACATGCTGCTGGATGAGCTGAAGACATTATACAATGCTGAATGGCGCATCAGGAGCCGGGTAGAGAACGGCCAAACCATACCATATCTATATTTTCAGCGAAAGGATTTCTTTACAGAGAAAGCCGGAAGCTATGTGTATGATTTTTCTACGAATAGTGCCGACAGGCAGAAGCTAGTAGATGGTATATGCTATGAATGGAACGAGCGAAAGACACCCGCCTATGTAGAAGGTGCTTATAATGCAGATGCTGCAGATACCTGTGGCAATGAAGCAAGAGCATTCATGAATGGTTATGCTTCATTTGGAGATGTAGATGCGAACCCGACATTTGAAGGGAAGATGGATAAGCTGACACCTTTTGGTGCTACGCGCTTCCGGCTGGATGGTATAACGATGGACTATGTATATGATGCTATGCAGGTAGTAGTAAATGGGTCCTTTCTCACACCTTTCCTGGCAGGTATATTTTTCGACTTTGTAGGGCCTAAAATAAAAGAATATGCAGACTATGCGCTGCTGCTAAAGGATGAAACATGTACGATGCCTAAAGTATTGATATGGGATGGTGAGAACTATGAGAATGCCAAAGCCATAAAACAGCTATCGGCTGATACGATACTTGACTATAACATGCCTGCGGTAAACAGTATGTATAATTCGGTGATATGGAAGGATAAACATTCACCACAAACAAAAGTGCGCGGGCAGGGTTTAACGATACCGCCATATTATCCCGGATACTATACCGTAACAGATTTTTTTGGTGCCAGGCAAATAAAACAACCTGCTTTGCTGGTGAATTACCCGATGTACTTCGAGCCGGGATATTATGATACGCTGTGGGATTGGTTTCACTGGATAGACGACCCTCGGCTTCGGCCTATACTGAACCAGAACTGGACAGCCAAAATAGAACTGTGCTGCGATGATCTGAAGGATAAACTAAAAGTATTTGGAAGGGCAGAAGAGATAATGCTGGGTGAGAAGGTGAAGCTGCCTAACAAGTACTATGGCGAAGGCACCATTACTGAAATAGAGGTGAGCTACGACCCTACGGATGATAAGGGAAAGTATATACAGCTGAAGGGGACTGTGTAAACAATTCGACAATGTGCCGATTTGACAATGTGCCAATGCGGATGATATTCAATTCAATCAAAATTATTTAATAGTTAATTGCCGAATTGGCTAATTATCGAATTATCAAATTGATGAACAACTATGGTATGGTTTAGTAATATAAAGGACTTGCAGTATTATAATCAGCAGCCGGGTGTGCCTTGCTATTGCGAAGAGCTGGTGTATGCGGGAGATATGATGCTGCAGGGGTCGATACCTGCGGGTAAGGGCAGCGGCAACTACACGATAAGCATAGAGGTGTGGAGCCCCGACGGGCTGACGGCTTACGAGGTGGCTACTTCGTATTTCAGCTACTACTTCTTTGTGAACCCGGTGAATGGGTTGCACTACTTTACGGCTCGGTTGAAATCATTTAGTCCGGCGATGTGTGCGCACCAGTGCTTTTTGATACGGGTGGGTGTTACCAATACGGGTAGCCCCGACATATACCTGTTTGCCAACTGGACGGAAAGGTACTGCGTAAGCAACTGTTGCGATACGGCAAAGGGCATAACGGTGAGCCAGAATGGTATTACCACGCCTCTGCCCGATGTGCCGGCTCCCCTGGCGGCGGGTAGTGATTCGCCCGTAAGCGCCTGCAATGAACCGCTGATACGGTTAATAACAAAATTTGATTGTTATGACAATTTTACGGGCGACTACTATGGCGACCCCACACAAGTACTGTCGGGTGCAAAAATACCATTTGTAAAAGTGACAAGCATGCGAGGCCGCATTGTGCGCAGGCCACGGGAAATAAACAGGGAGATGAGCTATAACTGCAAGCTGCAGTTGGCAGAGAGCACGGCGCAATACCTGCTGGAAGGGTTTGAGTACTTCCCTGCGTGGAAGATGGCTGAAATAGAAGGCCAGCTGCATGCCAGCCAGATATGGGTGGATGATTACAAAACCTACCGGCAATACCAATATGCAGGCGGTACACCTTTCAAGCAACTGAGCAAATGCCGCGAGCTATTCAAGCTGGAAACCATGCTGGAAGACTGCACGCAAAGACAGGTGTTTGGTTGCGGGGAATGTGCTACCACTACTTTAAACTTTGACGGCACTCAACGCGCCTATGTGATACCGGCCGCGTATAATGGCGGTGCTTTTTACAATGAGAGCAAAGCATTGGTGGCCGATGATTTTGCGGGTTTATTGCTGTACCTGCGTGCGCAGCCCGGCGTAACGGCGGTGAATGATGTAGATACCGGCGAGCTGACCTGTGGTTTGTACCGCGCGGCTACGGTAAGCGGTAGCAGCAACCTGCCATCGTATCTGTACTTTGATAGTCCGGTGGCAAGTAATAGGGTGTTTGCCAGCACGGCCGAGCATTTTGAAGATATGTGCCACGGTAGCGGTGCGATATGTAAAAAGCCTGTGGCCGGTACGGTGAGTGTAACGGATGTGGTGTGCGCCACGCCTGTAGTAACGGCGGGTAGTGTAGCGGTGACAGATATAACAGCAGAGAGTGTAATGATAGGATCGTACAGCGCATGGATAGTAGATGGTGCCAGTGCGGCCAGTGTGTATAAGAACCAGGTAACCTTTAGTATCAGCAGTGAGAATGATACGATAACTGAAGACCCGGATGCACCGACTGAAGATGTGCTGATAAACGATGAAGTGATAGGTGTGATGGGTGGTGCAGGCAGGCCTGAACTGATAGCGGTGCTGACGCATGATAACAACGGCGCATTGCCGGAGGGTGCTATCATCACCATAGACAATCGTGGATTGATACGCTATACGGGCCCTGCTACGAGTGCAGATAGTGATAGTGTGACGGTGGCATTCAGCAATCTTGTGTATAATGTTTAGTCGTAAGTCGATAAGTCGTAAGTCATAAGTCGTAAGTCATAAATCGTGAGTTTTAAGAGTAGTGATAATAATCAAAAATCAATAACCTAATATGGCAAAGAAAATAAGCATACCAATAAGCGACCATACTACTGCGGGTGTATGTACCCTGTGGTACCAGGTGGATTATAAACTGAACAGCGAGATAGGCTACACGAGCATGCCACCTGTATATGCGGGTACTGTGGAGATAAACAACCTGCTGGCGGCATCTACCTATGATGTGCGCATCATACGCAATTGCTGCGATGGGGTGCAGAGTGCGCCGTTGGTGCTGACTGTGAATACGTAGTTGGTTGGTTGATTTGTTGATTGGTTTATTCGTTGTTGTTAAAGTGATCCTAATGAACCAATCAACCAGTACACTAATCAACGGAAGTTCTCTGCTCATCTTTTCTTTCTTTTTGCTTAATGAATGGTATTAGGTGATATGTTGCTTGCTACTTATTTCTACTAACTAATCAACCAATCAACGAGTCAACTATTGAACAAATCAACCAGTAAACCAATCAACTAAAAAGATGCCAAATGTAACGATAACGATACCTCAGCCTGTGCTGGCGGCGGGGCAGAGTTTTAAGACGAGATACCGGCTGCTGCCTTCGGGTAGCTGGAGCGGATATACCAGCCGCAGCAATGCTGCGTTTACACTCACGGGACTTGCCACGGGCGATTATCAGTTAGAAGTGATACTGGTGAAAGCCGATAGTAGTGAATGCCCTGCGATATACAAGACCTTTACGGTGGTGCCGGAATATAGCTGCATCAGCTTTAGCTCGCAGATAGTGAAAACGGGCACGCTGTATTATTTGCAGATAACCTATACACTACCCGGCGGCTTTACCAACCCCGCCTGCGGATGGGATATTACCTATGTGCAGAACGGTATCACCACGACGAATACCTATACCACATTGCCAACATCAGGCATCATAAAGATACCGGTAACCAATACGGCGATGGCGGTGTATGTAAGGGCCAATATGTGCAATGGCAACAAGAAAGACTGCCACCAGGCAGATGTATCGCCGGTAGCACCGCCGCCATGTACAGGGCTCAACCTGGTAACGCAGACACTGGTAAAAAGTGGCAGCAACTTTTTTATAAAGCTAACCTTCGTGCAGTCGTCGCCGGCAACTACATCGCTGCAAGTGGTGTATTCGCAAACGGGTTCGTTTATAGCCCCGGGCGATGGCGGCAGCATTACCATACCATTGCTGCCAACAGCTACCAGTGTGAGCATACCTGTGAAACCTTCGAGGCCCAACTTTGCAGAATTCGTTTATTATACCGGTAAGGTGATAGATGCCTGTAATAACCAGATACCTATCAGCGTAAACACATTTTATTATTAAATTTTTTATTTGCGTAATAGTTGTATATTTGTACTAATTAATTTCCTGCCTAATATAGCTGACGAGCTATTAAAACACACGTTGCAGGCACCCGGCCTGAAAGCGGACAGATACTAAGATTTTTAAACCTTTAAACTTTTAACCAATGGCTTTTTGTCCGGCCGATTGTGCCAACATCACCATTACCACCAATCAACCCGGTGGCTGCGACCTGAAGGTGCGCAAAAGAAATATTGACCGCATCGGGTTCTTCCCGTGCAGTGTAGACCTGCCTGCACCCTTTACCTGTGCAGGGCTGGAAGCGCTGATAGCAGCCAATACGCTGACATTCAGCAGCCCGCTTGCCAATATAGAAGTGCAGGACCCGAGCTTTGAAGAGATACAGATAGCCGACTGCCGCCCCAGCGAGCGTATGGCTACCAGCCGCGTCATCACCTTTCAGGACAGGATAGCGATAGAAGTGCCTGCTGTGGTAGGTCCGCCTGCTGTGCCTGCCAACCTGTTCTTCGACTACGATTTCTGGAAAGACAAGAAAACGAAACGTGCGCTGATGCGTTACATGTTCGTGTTTTGCGATGGCAGTGTAGTAGTGCCTAAAGATGAACTGGGCAAACCCATGGCTGCGAGCCTGGATGTTTTCCTGAGCTATGAAAGGCAGGGCAGCGGCGGCAGTTCTTACATACTGGAAATAAAGAAAGGGCAACTGGAATTCAAAGGCGACCCGCTGGATTTCAACAAGCCTGAATTTACCAGTGGTAATGAAGTGTTTTACCTGACGGATTGTGCGGGTATTATCTAACCCCTAAATCCCCTAAAGGGGACTTTCTCACAAGGGGATTATACAACCGGATAATAGCAGGCGCGATGAGCGTAATGCGATGTATTGTAAGGCAAAGGTGAAACCATGCTATTGCCGGTTGTATTTCTTTTTTATTTCCATGACTATCTACCATAACAATAAATCATCAACCTATCTATCCATGCAACTGAACGATGTATTGGCCCTGCTGAATAAGACCGCGCGACCTAATGCGCAGATGAATGAATACCTGCAACGTAGGCGCGATGTGTATTATGGCATGAGCCTGCATACTACAGGGGCATGCCCGGCATTTAAAGACCTGAACGGCGGTGGCACTATATACCCGCAGGGCTACTATGGTGCGGAATACCAGCGACTGTTTGATAAACACCTGCTGAGCCGCCACCCGCGCGAAAGTGATGCTACCCGCAACTGGCGCTTCAGCCAATACAGGCCACTGACCAAAGCCCCCTTCGGGCAGGTAAGTGAAGTGGTGACGGGTGCTATATTTCAAGATTCGAACTATGTGCTGGAAGTGCAGGATGAGGCAGATAACCGATATATATGGGGCAACCATTTTAGCGGGCACGATATCATGGGCTACTTCGCCGGTATAGGGTTTAAGAATATGATAGAAGACCCCAACGGCCTGTTTGTGCGCATGCCATCAAAACCGTGGTATGAACAGGCAGATGATAAAGTGGCTGTGGATATATGGTTTGTAAACACTAAAGACATGCTATGGTGCAGTAGCACAGATGTCATATTTCTGCGGGGTGGCTATGGCTGGTGGATAGATACGCAAACAATATGGCGTTTCAGCTACCGGGAAGATAAACGACAATATTACATAGATGCTGAGGATAGTAAAGGCTATTATGCGCATATGCTGGGCAGGCTACCCGTGAGCATAGCCGGTGGCGAATGGAATACACAGGGCTATTACGATAGCTATTTCAGCAAAGCGAAGGCGGCGGCAGATGATTTTATCAGTGCTTATTCCGCAGCGCAGCTGGTAGATAAAGAAGCATCGCACCCGTTTATAGTAGAAGCCAGTACGGATTGCCATGACTGCAATGGATTGGGCCATGTGCAGCGCGATTGTGATACTTGTCCCAATGGGTTGGAGTTGATTGCTTGTCCCGGATGCCACGGCAGCGGGCAGGTAAGCCGCAATCCCGGCCAGCATGTGATAGTGCCGCAGGATAAGCTGAAAGACGGTTCGCCGATACAGATCATCAACCCCGATGTAAGCATCAACGCACATCACCGCAATGTATGTGCACAGGTGATGGATATGATAACCGAAGCACTGCACCTGCAAAAGGTAGATGAAGCGCAGAGCGGTGTGGCCAAAGCTATAGACCAGGAGCGGCTGTATAAATTCATCAGCAATATCAGCAACCATATTTTTGACAAGCTGATAACCGATACACTGCAGGATATCATCGCCTATCGCCATGCTACGAGCATAGGCGGGCAGGTATATCCCGCGCAGTATCCTTTCACGGTGATAAAGCCTACACAGTTCCGCATCAAGACCTCTGCCGACCTGCTGGCAGAATATAATGAGAGCACCAAGGCCGGAATGCCTGCCTTTATACGCCAGCGGATGGCTATGGATTTTGTAGATAAGCAATATAGCGGCGATGCGCTGATGAAGAAGAAAGCCCAACTGATAACCCTGCTGGACCCGCTGAGTGTGCTGAGCATGGAAGAAGTACTAAGCTTGCGCAATGCGGGTGCGGTAAGCGATGCAGAACTGCAACGGAGCCGCAAGCTGCCTACACAGGTAGATATGCTGATACGGCAGAAGGGCGAATACTGGTTTTTGAAAACACGAATAGAAGAGATGGAGGGTTTGTTGATTGGTTAGGATTACTCATGATTGTTGTTTTTGTGTTCATAGAGGAGCGGCGCTTTTTAGCGCTGCTTTTGTTTATAGCCACAATGTGTAGATAAAATACAATATTATGACAGCAGGTGCTTTGATGGCACAAAGCCGTGGTTTACTTTCGTAATACTTAACCTGAACCTTTATGAAAAAACTATTCCTTATCGCAGCGATGGGTGCCATTGCCGCAAGTTGTAACAAACCAACCACAGAACCGCTAGTAGACACCGCTACCATTACATTTACCAATAAGCTGGATAAGCCTGTAACTATCAGGCTGGCCGATTCAGGTGCAGACAGAGCTTTTTACCTGCATGTGGCGGCACATGGTATGGTACAGGTGCCTAATGAGAAATTTCAAACAGGTTATGATGGAGTCTATAAAGGGCTAATGTACTATTGGGCAACAGATGACTATAGCATGTCTAACTGGTATATGGTTGGCACCAGTGATTATTGGCTGAATCAACCAGCATTACCCTACAATAAAAGCATCACGTATAATATAGATATCAATCCCGTACCTGCCCGCAAGGATATGCAGTATGCCTTGAGTGGCATAGATGGGGATACAAAATGGGTGGCAGTAGATGCACGTGATGCAGGTGGCAAAAGCATATGGAATACTTTGAGTACGGGTATGCGAGATAAGCAGGCAAGATTAACCTATTTGTGTTGGGCAGTTCTTAATGACAGCTCTTCGCAGCTTGCATTTATATACACCCCACAAGGTGATGCCAGCACCTTCGATATAAAATCAGTATATGATAACTTGCCATACCGTATGAGCAATAAAGTAGGCAGCGCAGGATTGCATAGCACATCTGCCGATACCGCTTTCCTGTGGCTGGATGGTAAGCCGCCTTACTATGTAATGGTGAAGCAGCCCTGATACATACTAAATAATGTAGCTTTACGTTATTGCTAAATACCTGAACCTGTTATGAGAATTCTCTCTGTCCTTTTTTGCGCAGCGGTGCTGTGCCTGTTTGCTGCCTGTACTAAGCCAACTACTACGCCGGTAAGTGATGTGCCATCCGCTACGTTTACCAATAAAACAGGTAAAGATATAATTGTACGATATTGGGAGGCTGGCCGTAAGCCTGATTATTTATACATCAAGCCCGGTGAACAAGGATTAATAGCCGGGGTAAATAAGAAAGTAAATTATTACTGGGCTACCAGTGATTTTACAATGAGTAACTGGTATTTGAGGGAAACAATCGATAACCCCACAATAGTAGTGCTACAAGGAGATCATCAGAATATAGATATTAAACCTGTGCATAAATCAATAGATATGCTTTGTGCCTTGGATGGCATAGACGGCCCAACGGACTGGGTGGCTGTAGATGCACGACAACACGAAACAGGGAATAGCATCTGGCATACGTTGTCTAAAGAAGATAAAGATCAACGAATAATCATAAAACCCGATTATGAGGTGTTGCATATGAGCCCTAATAAGGAAAAGAGGTATAAAGTATGGGCATTTGATAGCAATGAATGGTCTTTGAATATCAGTGCGGAGGATAGCGCCGGTGATAAGGCTATACACATAGGGAACTGGAAGCCCGGAACTTCCGATGCACATTTTAAAAAGGATACGGTTAGCCTTACGTTATACACCCAATATGACTTTCACTATATCCTCGTAAGAAAAAAATAGCTACTTTGACCTCAATCTTAAACCTGTTATGAGAACCCTCCCTGTCCTTTTTATTGCTTTGTTGTTGCTGCAGGCGTGTACCCGCAACAATGTACCGGAACCCGAACTGAGCCAGTATGTGATTACCAACAACCTTGATAAGCCTGTAACCGTGCGTATAGGCGACACTACGAACGAGCGGGGCGAACTGTATATAGAAATCCAACCGCATAAGTTTGTATATGCTTACTTTCCCAATGGGGAAGGAAGTGTGCTTATACCCGATGTGATGCAAGAACAGGATTTTGCCTACTACTGGGCTACCGACGACTATAGCATGAGCGACTGGTATATTCGTAAGCCGGGGCAATGGCATGAAAGAAAATATACTACACGCAGCTATAAAAATGGCATAGTAAAGAGTATTGATATTAACCCTGTGCCGGTTAGGGAGGATATGAAGTACTGCCTGAACGGTATTGATAAATATACACAGTGGAATTTTATAAACGCTTATGACAATAGCGGCAACAGTGTATGGGCATCCTTATCGCCGGATAAAAAGTTTCAGCGGGTGATTTTACGATTCAACCGCATGGGTAGCATCATGGGGGCCAGTAGCCATGAATCGGGGTTTGAATATGAGTTGGTCGATAGTACTGCTGCTTTTGTATTAAAGAATACGCCTAATTACATCAGCCCGATTGTAAAAGCAGGTAACTACCTGCGTATGACGAACGACCTGCGGGGCACGGCACCGCTATATACTACTTCAACAGATACACTGTATTTATCGCTGGGTGGTGGCGCTCCTTATTACCTGCTGGTTAAACAGCGTTAGTGCCTCTTGCTAATACCTTTGAAATTGGTTATCTTCAATGGTGAACCAAACCGATGGTATGAAGTATATTTTCTACGCGCTATTGATGACTGTAGTGGCTGTGGGCTGCAAGAAGCGGGAGCAGGAAGAAACGGTGAGCCCGATGGCTAACTATTATTTTGTAAATAGTACAGGTAAAGACGTGACCATACGTGTGGCCGATGATTCGGACTGGACCGCGAAGCCCATGTACCTGGAGGTAGCGGCGGGCAATAGCATAGGCATCCCCAATAACCAGCTGATGAAAGATGGTAAATACCGGAAGTTTACCTACTACTGGGTAGCCAAAGACCGTAGCGCTTCCGACTGGCACTATACACCGTGGAAGGATTTTGACTACGACCCCACGCGCCCTGAGCGACGCATAGAAATAACCAGGCAAGATAACCGTAAGGATATACAATATTGCCTGGAAGGGATAGACGGCAGCACACGCTGGGTAGCGGTGAATGCCTACGATGCCGCTAACAACAGTGTATGGGGCACACTGAATACGGCCCAAAAGCTGCATGAAATAGAATTGCAATTCTCGAAACAGGGAGTGTACAAACATTCTAACCTGTTTAATGTGCCTACTAACGATTATTTCCTGTACGACCTATATAGTACCGATGCTTACTTTCACCTGGCCAGCACTTTCTACCAATCGGTAGATACGACACAGAAGTTTGAACACATCCGCCTGATGAACGATGGCCGGCAGCTATTCAATGCAAAGACCACCAGCACCGATACACTGTTTTTTATGCCCGGTGGCAAGTTTCCGTATTATGTGATGGTAAGGGTTCGGTGATTGGTTGATTAGTTGATTAGTTGATTAGTTGATTAGTTGATTGGTAAGGTGGTTATGATATTTAAAGGGCTCTCGTTTGAGCCTTTTTTTATTTGTGTAAAGAAGCCCCTTTAGGGGTTTGGGGCTACATCTCTTCACCAGCTTGCTTTCTGCCTCATTTTCAATTTTTTATTAATGAAATGCATTTGTAAACGAATTGTTATCGAGTTACAAAGCGGGTGTTAAGGGTTGGGAAAAATTTTGTTATGGGGTGGTGATGGGTGCATCTTTGCATCATCAAACGAACAAACACAAACATTTGAAACTAAAAAATAAAAACACACTCTGATCATGTCAACACTAAACACCGTAGCCGTTCTTTTACCAGGCGTAGATAACACCGCAGTAACCAAAGCCTCTATGCACCACAGTGCTGAAATATCCAAGCAAGAGATATTCAGCCTGCAGAAAGATTACACCCGTTATTTCAAGCCATCATGGCACATCTTTCACCAGGATGATGTAAACCTGCTGTTTGTTTTTGCAGATGGCACATCGCAACTGGCAAAGGATGCAGACAGCCTGAAAATAGCGCTGGCCAAAGTAGAAGCCCTGCAAGTGCCTGCGCTGTGCAGCAACTAAGAAACACACAACACATATAAACACAACCAAACCCTGCCTGTGCCAAACACCACAGGAATGATACCTGTCTTCGCAAGAAGGCTATTTCAAAACAAAGTAAAAAACACGCAAAATGCCAAATGTACAAAGTACTGTAGCCGTGCTATTCCCCGGTGTCAATACAACTGATATAGCAAATGCATCTGCCCGCCACAATGCGCAGATAGTAATAAAAGAGCAGTTTGATGCAGAGAAAGATTATTCCCGTTTCTTCAAACGCTCCAGGAGGGTCATCACCAGTGCGCAGATGAACCTGCTGTTTATATTCTCTGATGGCAGGTCGGCCATGGCGCAAGACCGTACATCGCTGAAGCATGCACTGCAAATGGTGGACGAAGCCAACGGTTGCTTTATGTAATTACCAATGATTTTTTGTTTGAGTATAGATTGCCTTGCCGGTGCCCGTAAGCAGCGGTTTAAGGTATTTTTTGTGGAAAGGAATGTGTATGAAATGCCACACTGCTGCGGGTTGTGGTGCTTTTGTGGAATGGCGGTTCCAACTATTGTACCTACAAGGGAGTGCCGCTGAATAAGATTGATTATAAAGCATTTGAAAACAGCTGTGGCTAACAGGAATGGCTGCAGGCCGTGGTTAACGGGTACCTATCACATTTCTATAGGCCATTGCTATAGGTTTCCGATACTGAAAGCAGGTGCATCACCTACGGGTCGATGGATGTTGATAAGTAAATGATAGACAATGCGTTTTAGCAAAACTGCATGATATAACAAACAGGTAATATAAAACCGTTTTTCACTGGCATAGTTTTGCATCATAGATAGTCTCTAAAAATACATAAGCCATGACCGGTACTTTCAATGATTACGTGCGTTTTGACAATAAGGTGCAGCAATGTACTGATTCACTGCACTATAAAGAGTTTAAATACATTCTTCCTACCGTTGGTATTGTGCACCACGTTAGGGTTGCAGATGCTAAGGATAATAAACAAGATGTGAAGCATATTGATTTACAGCAGGCAGGTACCCACTATCCAGGCTATATGATGAGTAGGGCCTGAAAGACAAGATAATAAAGACGCGTTGTTAATTGAGCAATGTGCTGTTGGTAAGTGTTACCGGCAGCACATTTTTTATTGTATGTAAGATATAATGAAAAGGAGGGTCTTTCAAAGATTCAACTTTGTGGTTTACATAAGCCTTTACTTTCTTTTTGCTTGCCCAAAAAGAAAGTAACAAAGAAAAAAGGCAC
>JANLJF010000141.1 GCA_029255605.1 Azovibrio restrictus | reverse complement strand
CTCTTCGTATAGGTTGGATATCTGCGGCTCGCCATTATGCATATAGTCGAAAAAACGGTTGGCTAGAGACAGGCGATTGCTTAGGCTGGTGTCTTCAAACAGGGTAATGCCTACCCAGGCATTGATGGTATATTGTTTCAGTTCTTCCGGTGGCACATAGCCTTTAAAGGTGATCTTATGTTCCAGCTTATGTTCCTTCATGATGGCGATGGCTTCATCATAAAAATTGCCTGCACCGCAAATAATGAGTGGTGCATCTACATACTGCATAGCAGGTATTACCTGCTCAAACCGGCGGCCTACGTTTACAGCACCCTGGTACAGGATGTATTTCTCTTTCTTTTCAGGAATGGATAGTGGTTTCAGTACAGTAATATTGCGCACCAAGGCATAGTCCACACCATACCGCTTTTTTAGCTCTGTTACAATACCCGCACCCACCGTGTACCCATGCGGAAAACGTGGTACAGCAAAGTTGGCTATCGCATTCCACATGCGGGAAATGGAAGGGCGGGATATGACTTCCTTCAGTTCTACAAACAGCTCATGTGCATCATGCACCCGTTTCTTCCTGCGGATGGCCGATGCAAAATAAACAGGCAGTATGGTATCCAGGTCTATACAGCACATGATCTCTGCCGGCCTGAAAAGAAGGAAGAAAAAGAGCTTGGTCCAGAAGTCCACATACAGCAGCTTACCTTTTTCGGCAATGATGGACAGCCTTACCTGTTTATAAGGGCGCTGAGCCAGCGGTTTACTGTCTTTCTTCCTGAAGCCAACGATAGTGACATCATATCCGGCATTTGCCAGCGTGGTACAGATACGTATCATACGCTGGTCATAATTCAGGTCGTTAGTAACGGTGAAAACTATGCGGGTGGCTCTTTTCATTGACTTATGGTTGCCAAAATACAGCTTTTATGTGTTATGGACGAAATATGGTTTCTTTGCAACCGTAGAAATAAAACGCGGCAGGACGGCGTTTATTTCATGGCTATATATGCACCGCAAGCGAATATTGATACTCACCAACCGTGTGCCATACCCCTTAAACGATGGGGGCAACCTTGCCATGCATGCCATGATACAAGGCTACAAGCAGCAGGGTTGGGAAGTGTACCTGCTATCGATGAACACCAGCAGGCATAAGGTGGAAGACACAGTACTGAGCACCATTTATACAGATCTGTATGCATTTGAAACAGTGGATATAGATAATAGCATCACGATTGCAGGAGCAGTAAAGAACCTGTTGTTTAGCAAAGAACCGGAGCATGCAGCACGCTTTTACAAACAGGCATTTGCCGATAAACTGGTGTCGGTATTAAAACAATTCAATCCCGATGTGGTGCAGGTGGAAAGTGTGTTTCTTTCTTCTTACCTGCCATTGATAAAACAACATTCGCATGCTAAAACTATACTGCGCCTGCACAATATAGAATGGCAGATATGGCAGCGACTGGCGATGCAAACAGGCAATCCTATAAAACGCGTGTACCTGCAAACGCTGTCGCAAAGGATGCAACATTATGAAGAGAAAATATGGAAACAATATGACCTGCTACTACCCATAACAGAGGTAGATGCTGTGATGGTAAAGCAACATGCCGATGATCAACAAGTACTCACCATTCCTTTTGGTATAGCTATAGACAAGATAAAGCAACAGCCGGATGCAATGTGGGCGGGCTATCATATAGGTGCTATGGACTGGCTGCCCAATCAGCAGGCTATAGACTGGTTTATAACTAAGGTGTGGCCATTGATAAAAGAGAAACAACCTGATTTTACGTTTCACTTTGCAGGCCGCCATATGCCCCGGCGTTATTTTGATGTACAGGCCGATGGCATCACTTGTGCCGGTGAAGTGGCCGATGCTGCCGCGTTTATAGCCGATAAAAAGATATTATTGGTACCACTATTGTCAGGCGGTGGTATCAGAGTAAAGACATTAGAAGCTATGGCAGCAGGTAAGCTGGTTATCAGTACTACTATAGGCATGCAGGGTATATCAGCTGTTGCAGGCACACATTACCTGCTGGCCGATACGCCACAAGCATTTGCCGATGCTGTAGATGCTGCTTTAAGCAATAAAGCACAGGCTACTGCTATAGGCCATGCGGCCGCGGCGCTTATTCGTGATGAGTATGATGCGGCTGCACTCGCTGCTACACTGAACCAAAAAGTAGAACCGCTTTTATCGCGCTAAATCAACCATTTACATCATTTTATACCGGATATTTACCGTTTCATCGTGTATCATCGGCAATATCAATAAGTGTATATCGTATTTACATGCAATTGGTTGTAAATTTGCAGATAATTAGAGGAATCAAGGACGATTTATCTGAATTTTTACTTTTGAATTATTTATAATGTTAGATACAATTGAATCTGCGCTGGAGGATCTGAGGAACGGCAAATTGCTGATAGTGGTAGATGATGAAGACCGCGAGAATGAAGGCGATTTTGTAACTGCTGCACGTAATGTTACCCCCGAAATAATCAACTTCATGTCGAAGCACGGCCGTGGCCTGATATGTGCCCCTATTACAGAGGAGCGCTGCAACGAGCTGAAGTTGAACCTGATGGTAGAAGATAATACCGTATTGCACCAAACACCGTTTACGGTATCGGTAGATTTAATAGGACAGGGTTGCACCACGGGTATATCGGCACACGACCGTGCTAAAACGGTACAAGCGCTAATAGACCCGAGTACCAAACCGGAAGACCTGGGCCGCCCCGGCCATATCTTCCCGCTGCGTGCACGTAGTGAGGGTGTGCTGCGCCGCTCGGGCCACACAGAGGCTACGGTAGACCTGGCACGTCTTGCCGGTTTTGAGCCTGCAGGTGTGCTGGTAGAAATAATGAACGATGATGGTACCATGGCCCGTCTGCCCGAGCTGATGGAGATAGCCAAGAAATTCGACCTGAAAATAATCTCGATAAAAGACCTGATAGCATACCGCCTGCGTACAGAAAGCTTGGTAGAGGAAGAAGTACGGGTGCAGATGCCTACTAAACATGGCGATTTTGAACTGGTAGCCTTCAGGCAGAAAAACACCGGCGAGCAGCACCTGGCACTGAAAAAAGGCACATGGGATAAAGATGAGCCGGTATTGGTACGCGTGCATAGCTCTTGCTTCACGGGCGATATACTGCATTCCCTGCGCTGCGACTGTGGTGAACAACTGCAAAAAGCCATGGAAATGGTAGAAGAAGAAGGCAAAGGCGTGGTACTGTATATGAACCAGGAAGGCCGCGGCATAGGCTTGCTGAACAAGCTGAAAGCTTACAAACTGCAGGAAGAAGGTGTGGATACAGTGGATGCCAACCTGGCCCTGGGCTTTAAAAATGACCAGCGCGATTATGGTGTGGGTGCACAGATACTGCGTCATTTAGGTATTTCTAAAATACGACTGATGACCAATAACCCGCGCAAACGTGCCGGCTTGCTGGGCTACGGATTGGAAATAGTGGAGAATGTGCCGATAGAAATAGTGCCTAACAAACACAACGAGTTTTACCTGCAAACCAAGCGCGACAAGCTGGGACACGAAATACTTAAATAGTACCTTGCTTTAAAGTTAACTGCCGTTTTGAAATTTCTCTTTTTAGCCAATCGTGTGCCTTATCCGCCTTATCGTGGCGATAAGCTCAAGATATATAACCTTGCCCGCCGGCTTGCGGGCAGACATGAATTGCACCTGCTCACCTTTGCGCAAACAAAGGAAGACCTGCAATACAAGGCCGAGCTTGAAAAGATATTTACCAAAGTACATTTTATATACCTGCCCAAATGGCGTTCGGCACTCAACTGCCTTTCTGCATTATGGAGCAGGCTGCCTTTACAGGTGTTGTACTTCAGGTCTGCAGCCATGCGCAGAAAAGTGAATGAAGTGCTGGCTGCAGATGCTTTTGATGCCATACATGTGCAGCACCTGCGCATGTCGCCCTACCTGGCTGGTATGCACAATGTACCGCGCATACTGGATATGCCCGATGCTTTTTCTATGTATTGGGAGCGCCGGAAGGAAGCCCAGAAAAATCCGTTCCTTAAAATATTTGAAACCATAGAGCAACGCCGCGTACTGAAATACGAGCACGTAATGGCGGCTTATGATATGGCATTGGTTTGTTCGCAGGAAGACCTTGATTATCTGGTGGCCCAGCACGACCTGCATAATATCAACCTTTTGCCCAATGGGGTAGACCTTGATACTTTTAAAGGTGGCAGCCACGATTATTCGCACAACCACACATTGCTGTTTACCGGCAATATGGACTATGCACCCAATGTAGATGCAGTGGGGTATTTTACAGAAGAGATATTACCACTAATAAGGCAGAAGCACCCGCAGGTAAAATTTGTGATAGCCGGTCAGCGGCCCGTAAAAAAAGTGCAGGACTTGGCCAACGATCATATTGAGGTAACGGGTTTTGTACAAGACCTGGCCGCGGTATATAATACGGCCAGCATAGTGGTAGCACCGCTGCGTTTTGGGGCGGGCACACAAAACAAAGTGCTGGAAGCAATGGCCAAGGGTGTGCCTGTGTATGTTCTTCGGTAGGCTTCAAAGGCTTAGGCATAGCAAGTGGTGAAGGGGCCATTATGCAGACCGAAGCTACAGCCTTTGCTAATAGTGTGGTAGAATTGCTCGACTCGCAGGATAAACGAAAAACAGTAGGTGAAAAAGGTATGGCTGTAATGCGTGCCCGCTTTGGCTGGGATGCTATCGCGCAAACGCTGGAAGGCTATCTTATGCAAATAGCCAATCGTAAATAAAATCTAGTTTATAACGCCGCCGGTGCGTCTTTGGTTGGAGTCGATCTCAATATAGCGTTGTTCTTCTTCCAGCTTTTTGCGGCGCAGGTAGGCCTGGCTACGGAAGAAATCGCCCAGTGTATTAAATGTTTTATGCCAGTTAAGGCCCACACCACCACGGTTGATATTGCGGTCCATCAATACATCGTAGCTGCTGGTGCGGAAAACATAACCGCGTAAGTTGCCCCCTTCTTTGAACTGGTATTGGATACGGAAGTCGCCCACGGGGTTGAAGTTGCTGGCGTTGCTGGTACTGGTTGGCCTTCCCCAGTCATACGCGCTACCTACTTCTACCGATAATCTGTCTTTGAATAAGTTTTTGCGTACACCAAGCGAAAGCTCGTTGCGGTTAGCCGCAGTATTGGCGTCTGAAAAATTGTAGGTTTTATACTTCAGGTCGATGCTCAGGTTTTCATCACCGGTCAGCTTGCTTACCAGGTTGGTAAGCTGCGAAGATGCAGTGCCCGATAGTATCTGGCTGACATTACTGATGGCACCTGCCGTGGCACCCGCATCTATATTACCGTCCGATGGCAGGAAGGTATTAATAAGCAGCAGTGATGCTACCTGGTTGAATAGCTCGCGATCGTCCTGGTTCACCCGTTGCAGCTTGGTAGTGGCAATGCTGCCCGTAGTAGCACCATTTGCCAGTGCCAGTTTAAAGCTCAATGAAGGGCTGGATAGCGACCCTTTCATGAATAGCTGGATATTGATGTCCTGCAATGTCTTGGCTTCAATATATTCCCTGTCCCTGCTTTCCAGTTGATCAATGAGTGCCTTCTCATTCTTGCTCAAAAGATCATATAGTCTTGCGCGTGTTTTATACAGGCCTTCTACATTCAGCGATGTTTGCCCTATAGGGCCGTTAAAGCTTATCTCGCTGCCATCGTTCAGCTCGAAGGTGCGTTTAAAGTAGAGTTGTTTTAACGTAAACGTATAGTCGCCTTTCGATACAAAATACTTACCACTCATGCGTATATCGTTGCCTGATGGTATATCTATCTGTAGCGTACCGGTACCGGTAGCATTGATGGCATCGCCGGTAGAAGGGTCGAGCACCATGCTGATCTCAGCCAGTTCGTTTGCCAGTGCCTGTATGGAGATAGACATTTTATTCTTGCTCTTCTTAGGTATCGCCTGCTCTTTGCCGTAGCTCTTAAATGTTACATAACTATAACTGCTGATGCCCGAACCGGAACCTATAGGCAGGTATAAGTGCGATTTCTCAACCGGCGTAGCGCGCTGAATGCGTATAGTGATATCATCAACAGGGCCACGTACCGTCATGCTGCCCACACTGGCTATCAGGTTGCCGTAGAATACTTCATTTTCTTCTTCGTCAAGGTCTATTACCTGGAATTTGGATGAACGCATATTGATGTTCAGCCGCATATTATCAAAGCGCGTGTGGGTTATTTCTCCGCTAAGGGTAGCCTTGTTTTTATAAGCATCGTATACATCTATATCGCCGAAGTCGATAGTGCGGTTATTAAGAATAACGGTGCCGGTAGGTATGGTATACTGTGGCCCCAGGAAGTCTACACGCATGGTGACATCGTTCAGCTTTACACTGCCATCCACATCAGGTGCCGCAGCACTGCCGCCTATTTTTATATTGCCGGTAAGCGTACCACCCAGGTTGCTCAATATATCTGTTACTAGCGGTGTGGCCCACGATACAGGTGTGTTGTTCAGTTGCACATTACCTACCAGCCTTTGGTTGTTCGTACTGTCGAACGACATGCTGCCCGATGCGGTTATGGATGCATTGCCACGATAGATACCGCTCTGGTCGTTCAGGGTTATTACCTGTTTGCCGGCATCGTAGCTGCCGGATAGGTTGATATTGCCCAGTGTATCATTGCCAATTTTTACATCAGTGGCTTTTATATCGCCCGTCAGCAACATTTTGCCAAACATATCATTTACCTGCACATTGCCATTGATGCGGCCATCGGTCTGGTAGTCCTCCAATCCCACAATATTGCTGAGTTGGGCAATGTCTATATTGGCTAGTTCTGCCACCAGTGCGGGGCTGCTTGCTGCCGGCCTTGAATAGATACTAATACTCTGCAATCCTGAATTTAGGTTCAGGTCGCGCACAAAAAGATAGTTCTTTGATAGCGTAGCATACCCTTTAGGTATTTCCCATTTCACATCGTTCAGGAAAAACTCTGAGGGCAGCAGCGTAAAGTTAAGCGTATCGCCATGCGCCAGGGCTTTACCATTCAGTGTAGCCGTGCCGTAAGTGTTGGTAGATGTGGTGGCTATTTTAAAATCCAGCTCGTTGTTGCCCAGTGTTGTGGCTACATCTATGCCGCCATTCATAGCGCTATCGGCCATGCTTACATTGGCTGCTTTCGCGTTGATGGAAAGCTTGTTAAAGTTGCCATTCGCATTTACTGACACGTTGTTCAGCGCTATCCCACTGAAATAGCCAAATGGTATCATGGCATCCAGTGTCAATTGTTGGCGGTCGGTATTCAGGCTGCCCGAAATGGTGGCATTGCTGAAGCCGCGAATGTCGGGTACAACTACAGCCAGCAGGCTATCCACTTCACGCGTCACAACGCTAAAGGTCAGGTCTTGTGCGGGGGGCACTTTAGTGGGGGCTTTAATATAGCCGGGCAAATACCCTGCAACATAATACTGCACGGAATGATGCAACTGGCTCAGTTGATAATTCCCTTTGATCTTGGCAGCAAGGGCATTGCTTTCTATTTCCAATACTTCCTGGCCATCTTCCTGCCCGCCCCGTGCATATACGGAGTCAAGGTCCAGGCGGTGGCCATTCCGCATCAGGTTAATGTTATAAAGCTTGGCATCGCCTACAAATTCATCAATGCTGCTGCCTATAAAATTCAGGTCAAAGTCGGCAGAAGCGGTGATGGTATCTTTCGTAAAATTCAGTACCGCAAAGTTGCTCTTCAGCAGGTTGGCCTTCGCATTGATGTTCAGTTCCTTTTTGCTAAAGTCGATGTTCCCGTAGAAGGCAAGTGCCAGGTTAGGGTCATCTACCAGCAGGTTGCCTTTAAATACCTTGTGCTGTATCTCACCATCCATGGTGATATTCTGGTATTTATAGCCGTTAAATTCTATTTGTTTTACCGTTGCATCCAGGGTGATGTTGGCTTCTAATGGGTCGAAACCTTTACCGCTTACTTTACCGTTGATGGTCAGGCTGCCCAGTTGAGGTTGGCGCAGCAGCGTGCCCAATTGAAAATTATCTGTGGTTACCGTACCTGCATAACCCGGGGCTGCATGCTTGTCGGCAGGCAATTGCATCTTTATATCCGACTTTATAGAGCCAAGGTTAGTAACCAGTATGCTGTTGGTAGCAAAGTTGTTGATGTAACCAATGAAGTTCCCCTTGAAATAGATATGCGTCAGCTTTTCTATCGCTATATTGGGGTTATTCTTCAGGTTGGGGGCATATTTCAGAATGCCCTGCCCGGTAGTTACCAGCTCACCTTCATTATATTCTATATAGGTCTTCTCAATATCCGGCAGGCCTTTCATTTTCAGGTTGCCTTTTATTACCGATGTACCGTCTGTTATATTCAGCTTTTGTGCAGTTATATTAGCCACGGTGCCCTTCGCCTTGCCCGATGCTTTCAGTATAGTAGGATATTGACGCAATACAGGGGCGAAAAAAGCCACGTCTTTCGAGTGGATGGTAGCATTATCCAGCTCGGCCACCATCACTACTTTGTTTATGTAGTCATTAAAATCGGGGAAGCGGGTATAGTACATGGCATAGTAGCTTTTCAGCGTGCTATTAGCCGTTTGCAGGAAAAGGTTTTTGCAGATAGATGCATTGGGCGATACCGTTACATCCGCTTTCGCTTTTTTAATAACGATACCACATCTTTCCACAGCGGCCAGGTTGCGCAGTTCGGCACGCAGGGTATCTTTAGTAATGGTCAGGTTACGGGCATCTATATCTATGCTGCTGATGGCCATGTGCTCAGGGTCAAACTCACCGGCGAGTGGTTTGCCAGTGCCCGATTCCAGCCCGAAGAAACAATCATCCAGCTTCAGGCTTTTCAGCTTTACAATCCAGTTGTCGGTATTGAAAGCTGTGGTGTCAATTACTGCTATCTTTTTCGCCTTGGGCTTCGGTGGCCTTCCTCCTTCATAGTCATTAAGCTGTATAGCTACTTTCTCAATGTCTATTTTATCTACATCTATCAGTTTTTTATTCAGGTCTATCTCATTAGCATCTACCAGCAGGCTGCCCACGTCAAAGTCCATATCGCTGCCTACCCATGCATCGTCCATATGAAAGCGCACATTTTCCAGCTTCACTTTTTCCAGGTCCATTTCAAAATTGCCGCCTTGCTTTTTCTTCTTTGGCTGCGATGGCCCGGTATCAAAGGCATCGATCACAAACTGGTAATTCCATACATCCGATGTGCGGGTGCGGTACAGGTGGGCATAGGTATTTTTAAGCCCTACAAACTTCAATACCGGTATATCTTTCCGTACAAAGAACCAGTCCGTAATGCGTACCCTTGCTTCGCCGGCATATAAAAGTGTGTCTTTTGCTTTGTCCTGTATATACAGTCCTTCTATTACCACATGGTTGGCAAAGTCTATACGCACATATTTGAGGCTGACAGTGGTTTGCAGTTTTTCGGCCAGTATCGAGGCTGCCTTTCGGGCAATAAAATTCTGCACCGGGGTGAAGTTGATAAGCACCACCAGCAGTATCACCAGCCCTATCAGCGTCAGGGTGGTGTTTCGCAGTATTTTAAGTATCCGTTTCAGCTACTTTCCCTTAAAAATAATGACCACAAAAATAACACGATTCGCCCACATCCTTCCATATTATATTTAAACAACGTATTATAAGACTTTATGGTGCAACGGGTTCTGTATAATTCTTGTTAAAACCGGGCGTATTAAGCGATAAACTCATTATTTTACAGGTTCTTATCAACTTAATAATATGAAACGTGTAGCAATCTTTTTGCCTGCTATTTTATTGTCTATGTCCTCATCTGCACAAAAACAGTTAAAGCTCACCCATGCCACCGTCAGCCTGCCTGCCGGCACCAATACCATGCCTTACCCTGAAACCAAGAAGGGTGATGTGGTAACGGAGTTTTTCGGCACAAAGGTTGCCGACCCGTATCGCTGGCTGGAAGATGATACCGACCCTGCTACCCGCCAGTGGATAAATGAGCAGAACGAACTGGTGCAGGCGTATATGACGCAGATACCTTTCCGCAATAACATACAAAAGCGCCTGGCTGCCCTGTGGAACTACGAGAAATATAGCGCTCCTTTTAATGAAGGTGAATACACTTACTTCTATAAAAACAACGGCCTGCAAAACCAGTCGGTACTGTACCGCCAAAAGGGAACTGGTACGCCGGAGGTATTCCTCGACCCTAATAAATTTTCTGTAGATGGTACCACATCGCTGGCGGGTATTGAGTTTACAAAAGACGGCTCCCTGTGCGCTTACCAGATATCTGAAGGTGGCAGCGACTGGCGCAAGGTGATCATACTGGATACAAAAACCAAAGCTCAGGTAGGCGATACGCTGATGGATGTAAAGTTCAGCGGCCTGTCGTGGAAGGGCAATGAAGGCTTTTACTACAGCAGCTATGATAAGCCTAAAGAAGGCAGTCAGCTATCGGGTATGACACAGATGCACAAGCTGTATTACCACAAGCTGGGTACCGACCAGGGAGATGACAAACTGGTATTTGGTGGCGAAAAACAACAGCGCCGCTATATAGGTGGTGGTGTTACCGAAGACCAGAAGTATCTTATCATATCTACTGCCAATGCCACTTATGGTAATGAGCTGTATATACAAGACCTGTCAACACCAGATGCCCCCATCCGTCCTATCGTTACAGGTTTTGAAAACGAGCATGATGTAGTATATGCTGAAAATGGTACGCTATATATAGCTACCAACCTGAATGCCCCCAACCGCAAGCTGGTAACCGTAAGTGCCGATGCGCCGCAACCTACCAACTGGAAGGAACTGATAGCAGAAACAAAATTCCCGCTTACCGTATCGGCATGTGGCCGCAAGCTGTTTGCCCAATACCTGAAAGATGCCGTTTCACAGGTATCTCAATACAGCCTGGATGGTAAAAAGGAAAGAGATATAACCCTGCCGGGTCTGGGTACTGCCGGTGGCTTTGGTGGCAAGCGCGAGGAGAAAGAACTGTACTATAGCTTTACTTCTTATGTGTATCCTTCTACCATCTTCAAATACGATATAGCTACCGGTAAATCTACCGTGTATAAAAAATCGAATGTGAAATTCGACCCTGCTCAATACGAAAGCAAGCAGGTGTTCTATACTTCTAAAGATGGTACCAAAGTGCCTATGATCATCACCAGCAAAAAAGGTGTGGTGCTGAATGGCAAGAACCCAACTATGCTATATGGTTACGGTGGCTTCAATGTAAGTATTACGCCTTCCTTCAGCGTCAGCAACCTGGTGTTTATGGAAAATGGCGGCGTGTATGCAGTAGCCAACCTGCGTGGCGGTGGCGAATACGGCGATGACTGGCACAATGCAGGTACCAAAATGCAGAAACAAAACGTATTTGACGACTTTATAGCAGCCGCAGAATATCTCATTAAAGAGAAATACACCTCAAAAGACTACCTGGCTATTTCAGGTGGTTCTAACGGTGGTCTGCTGGTGGGTGCCTGCCTCACCCAGCGTCCCGATCTGTTTAAGGTTTGCTTCCCTGCGGTAGGGGTGCTGGATATGCTGCGTTATCACAAATTCACTGCAGGCGCAGGCTGGTCTTACGACTACGGTACGGCTGATGATAGTAAAGAAATGTTCGACTACCTGTACAAGTATTCACCCGTGCACAATGTGAAGAAAGGCGTGTGTTATCCCGCCACTATGGTTATGACGGGAGACCATGACGACAGGGTAGTGCCGGCACACTCTTTCAAGTTTGCTGCTGCCTTGCAGGATGCGCAACGTGAAGTATGCCGCACGCCGGTATTTATACGCATAGAAACCAAAGCAGGCCACGGCGCCGGTAAGCCTACGGCTATGATAATAGATGAGCAAGCCGATAAATGGGCTTTCCTGCTGTATAATATGGGGCTGACATACAAAACGAAATAAGGTTATAGGAAACTAATAATAGAAAAAGGCGGGACATGTCCCGCCTTTTTCTATTATTAGTGTGTGGTTCTGAAAATTATTGTTCTACCAGTATTTTTTCAAGGTGTATGGGTTGCTCATCAGCCCAAACCTGTACAGTATATATACCATTTGCCAACTCAGGTAATGAAAGATGTGTGCTACCTTTTAGCGTTGCTGCATTACCACTATATAAAACAGCCATTACCTGGCCATAGAGATTGGTAATGGTCACTTTGATTTTAGTGTCATCTGCTAAATCAGGTGCCAGCATTACATTTACATGGTCTTTTGCTGGGTTAGGATGCACTTGGGTAATACTGCTTTTGTTCTTTGTATTGATAATGCCCGTTGTGCCTTCTTTGTAGTTAGAAAAATTAAAGCAGTCACTTACTGTTGTAGTATATGGAATAGCAGACAATGTAGTGCTCGTTACACTGTATACAAATGAACCAGTGCTGTGTGCAGGCGCGTAAGGCGCACCGGTCAATACCGTAGTGCTAGGGTCCACTAATGTATTTAAAACACAGGTAGCAGTATGCGTAGGAGCTACACAGTCACCCGTCACTAATGTATTATCATCGGCAACTAAGGTTTTCAGGTTAAGCTTATTGTTGCTGGGGTTCCATTTAGGTGCATTTAATGTCATTTTGCTATTTAGTGCATCCCTGGCACCCAGTGCTGGGGTCCACCCGAAAATATTTAAATTATTCCCCAAGTTAAAAGGGCTGTTGGGCAAGGCAGATGTGCCGGTACCTGTCTGGTTTTGATATATCCTATATGTTCCTATTGTTGAGGTAGATAGGCTTCCTGCACCCGGAGACAATGAAATGTCAAGGAAAAAAGGTAGAATATTACTGGTGTTTGCACCGATCATGCCACAAGGCTCATTGAACTGCATGCCTGCCATCCTGATATTTCCGGGTACAGGGCTGTTAAAAGCCTGTAATGCCCACATGTAGTTAAAGTCCAGTATCATAAAACGGCTTATACCGCCACCGGGATTATAATTAGGTGTTGCGCTTACCCAGTTTACCCAAGGGTAAGACGGACCCATGTCAAAGCCGGTAGGTTGCCCTCCGGGGGTTGCCCTGTAAAACTGGTTGCCCATAATGATATCGCCTGCCGCCGTATTTACAAGGCCTATTCCATACTCATCGGTATAGCCGCCTGTTTGGGGGCTGCGGATGAAGTGGTTGTTTGAAATTACATTCAAAGCATTGTCTAATACATAATTCATAGTAGCGCTATGCTGGCTATAGCCGGAACCCCCTGCTATGTTAAGTGTATAGGCGTTCACGCTGCCTGTTACATGTATATTGCCGCCCGGGATGCTGGTAAGCCGCATGGCCATGTCAAAATCATCCTTCCATATAGGTGGTGCAGGCGCGTAAGCGGTATTCAAGGTCCTTGCGCCGGTTACACTATTAGTTGCCGGGTTCCATGCTATAACGAAGGCTTCCTTGTTGGTTGCAAAGCCGGGATTGTTCGGTAGGTTCGTACCATTGGTGGTATATCCGCATACATATATCTGCCCGTTGGTATGATAAATAGCATGCATGGGGTATAGGCTTTGTATGCCTGCCGCTGTTATGTAGTAGGCATTGCCTATGGGTGTGCCGTTATAATCTACAGTTTGTATACGTATCCTGTCATTGCCTCCGCTTGATGGCCGTATCTGTGATACAATATAATACCTGGCTGTCCCCGGAGCACCTGTAGCTCCGTTGCCAACAATAGATACAGCCCGCTCATCTATATAGTTGGGGTCATCGTAATAAACACTGCTTACCATCATTGCATCGCCACGCATACGTGCAAAATGTACCACGTTATCCGGGCCAAATCCTACGGGGCTGAGATCATAAATAGTACCCGCCATTACAGCCTGCATTTCGGTAGGATCGCCCGATACAATGGGGCCTCTGTCGGTTTGCAATGTCATGGAGTAGTCTTTCACGTCATTGGCCATGTAACTAATGCCAACATTTTGAGGCTGCGCTTGCGCCACCAGCGGTATGCTTGCAATGCATATGGCTTTCAGCCATTTTGCATTCAGCATGTTTCGTACACCCGAGGGTTTTCCGGAATTTTTAGGTTGTCTTTTCATTTTTGTGATTATAGTTTAGGTGAAAAAAAGCATGAATATGTGCTACGGTATTAACCGATTGCTACAGGGTGCAGGTACTATAAACTATGTAGTGATAAATTAAGATATCAAAGCTATGCTACTACGATTGTAATGCAGTGAGGAATGTTTCATATGGTTTGTTATAGGTTCATAACGAAAATAATGTAAATATTTTGAAATATGAAAGGGTTAAGAAATATTTTAAAACGAAAAGGCGGGATATGTCCCGCCTTTTCGTTTTAGTTGAAGCTTGGTTATGGCACGATATCTATGTCGCCGGTTGTTGGGTCGAATGTTACGTTCACTATGCCGTTAACATTTGCACAGAAGTCGCAGTTTTGTATCGTACCTGTATAGGTGCCGGGGCCGCAAGGGCTTATAGGCACACTGCCATCAATGGTTACACAGGCAGTGTTCGGAAAGCAGGGGTTAGTCCAGCACACATCATATACCGTGTAGAATGGACGCCTGCAAGGTGCCGGCATGGTAACACTACTACTTGCAGGCACAGTGAATACGGTACTGCTAACAACGTTACAATTGAGGTCGTAACAGGTTTGCCTGATGGTAATGTCGCAATATGCGTGATTGTTGGCGTTTTGTGCATAAGATGCAATGCACAGCACCAGCAGCACGAATGTGCTGAAGATGGTCTTTTTCATGGTGATGATTTTTTAAAATGATTAAAAATGTAATGTGAATATACAAAATATATTCATTTTGCAAATGTTATTGAACATTTAATTCCCGGTCTATGGTGAATGTTGTCTAACATAAAAGTTGTATATTTGTTATGGTTGTATATGGGTGATAAGGTATTTTGTTTCTTTAATGCCTTGCTGAAAACCGGAAACAATCGGAAACAAAATGAGGGGTAGTGTTTAGAATGCAAAGCTTCTTTCTTGGATTCAAATTGAAATAGAGAAAACGGATAAAAACACAACAAAACACAACAAATTCTCTGTTCGTTTATACCGGTAGTTTCAGCAGCGGCCTTTTTAGCTTAATTTGCAGCCATTAAAGATTTTGAACAAAGTAGTTTCTAATTTATAATATGTATCGTACACATACCTGTGGAGAATTAAGGATAGCGAATGCCGGTAGCGAGGTAACACTGGCCGGCTGGGTACAAACCGTTCGTAAGTTTGGCA